>JANPNS010000147.1:0-8628 GCA_031427575.1 Gallionellaceae bacterium | reverse complement strand
CAGGGCGCGATGAATCGCGCCCCTACGGGGTTATGTGCCTTTTGAAATGGAATTGGAATAAGCACTTGGCCGAGATATTGCTGGCATTTAATGAAATATCGGATTGCAATTCCAATTTTTCATTTGCTGCGGGGTGAAAAGCAGGACTGAGGGTAGTGCGTGTTTGCGACTTTATGTGCAAGCACTATAAAAAAGTCGCGACTTTATTGCATTTTATGTAGACTAACCCCATGAAGCGTTACTTGGATGATCTGGTATTGAGTGATCTCGCCACCAAGATGGTGGTGTTGACTGGCCCTCGGCAGGTCGGAAAGACGACGCTTGCTCGCCAATTGATGTCGTCTTTCGGGTCTGCGCAATATCTCAACTGGGATGTATTGCAAGACAGGGCGGTGCTGCAGCGGCAGTCGTGGAATCCGCGCGCCAGGTTGCTGGTGATGGATGAGATTCACAAGATGCGCGATTGGAAGGGATGGCTGAAAGGGGTGGTTGATGGCCGTTCCCCTGAGCAGGCGTTGCTGGTAACGGGAAGCGCCCGGATGGAAACTTTCCGGCAGGGGGGGGATTCGCTGGCCGGGCGTTATTTCGCTTTTCGCTTGCATCCATTTTCTGTGCGGGAGTGGTGTGAGCAGCAGCAGGCGGCTCCTGCCGATGCGCTGGATCATTTGTTGGCGAGAGGGGGGTTTCCTGAGCCTTGTCTGGCGGCTGATGCAGTGCAGGCGGATCGGTGGCGTGCGCAGTATTTCAACGATTTGATTCGCGAGGATGTGCTGGAGTTTTCGCGTTTGCATGAGATTAATACCATGCGCTTGTTTGTGGAGTTGCTGCGCGAGCGTGTCGGGTCGCCGTTGTCGTTGGCTTCGATCGCGCGAGACTTGTCGGTGTCTCCCGCTACGTTGAAGCGTTATCTGGATATTTTGCAGGCGTTGTTCATTGTGTTCACGATTCAGCCATGGCACCACAATGTTGCGCGTGCGATTTTGCAAAGTCCCAAGGTGTATTTTTTTGATGCGGGTTTGGTTCGTGGCGATGAGGGTGTGCGCTTGGAAAATGCGGTGGCGGGGATGTTGCTGAAGCATGTTCATTTTCTGCAAGATAGCGCGGGCCGGTCAATTGGGCTGCATTACATTCGCACCAAGGATGGCGCGGAGGTTGATTTCGCGCTGAGTGAGGATGGCAAGGTGATGCAGATGATCGAGTGCAAGTGGGGTGATAGTAAGCCGCATCGTGGGCTGGTGAGGTTTGCTGAGCAATTTGGCGAGGCGGAGGCGGTGCAGATTGTTTATGGCCTGCGCCAGGAAGAGTTTCGCAATGGGGTTAACATCGCTGATGCGGCTAACTGGCTTGTGCGGTTGGCAGCCTGAAAAGCAGGATCGGGAAGTGAATTGACCACGTAGTTCAGCCACGCAAATTGGGGGAAATTGAATGAAGTTTCTGGTGACAGGCGGCGCAGGTTTTATCGGCAGCCATACCTGCGTTGAGTTGTTGAGCTCGGGTTATGAGGTGGTGATTGTTGATAACCTGCTTAACAGCAAAGCCAGTGTGGTGGATCGGGTGGCGACCATCACAGGCAAGCGACCCACGCTGGTACAGGCAGATGTGCGGGATGTGGCTGCGCTGCGCGGTATTTTTTCCGGGCACAAGATTGATGCGGTGATTCATTTCGCCGGGTTGAAGGCGGTGGGTGAGTCGGTGCAGCAGCCGTTGCAGTATTACGATAATAATATTGGCAGTACCTTGGCCTTGTGTCAGGTAATGGCGGAATTCGGCGTGTTTAAGCTGGTGTTCAGTTCGTCCGCCACGGTTTATGGTGATCCGGCGAGTGTGCCGATCAGTGAAGATTTTCCGCTGAAGGCGACCAATCCTTACGGCAGGTCGAAGCTGATGATTGAAGATATTTTGCGCGATTTGTTTGTGTCCGATGCGCGTTGGCATATCGCGCTGCTGCGCTATTTTAATCCGGTGGGCGCGCATGAGAGCGGCATGATCGGCGAAGACCCGAATGGCATCCCGAATAATCTGATGCCGCATCTGGCGCAAGTGGCGGCGGGCAAGTTGAGCGTGCTGTCGGTGTATGGCAATGATTGGCCGACCCCGGATGGCACGGGGGTGCGGGATTATATTCATGTTTCTGATTTGGCCAACGGCCACAAAAAAGCGCTGGAAAAAATTGACCAGGCGGCGGGTGTTTACACCTATAACCTCGGTACCGGACGCGGCTACAGCGTGTTGGAAATGATTGCCGCTTTTGAGCGGGTTACCGGTCAGCCGGTGCCATATCGCTTTGTGGCCAGACGCGCAGGCGACATTGCTACTTGCTATGCGGATACTACGCTGGCCAAGGCGGAGCTGGGCTGGGTGGCGACATGCGGGCTGGATGAAATGTGCGCCGATCTGTGGCGCTGGCAGCAGTATTGTGAGAAAAGTTTGTGAGGTAGGGCATAAGGGGGCAAGGTCAGTAGCCACCTGACTAACCACCCCGGCACTTTGTGCCACTCCTCCTTGTTGAGGAGCGGAACAATAAGTTGTTTGCAGGGTTGAGGGAAAACAGGACTGAGGGGGAAGCAGGACTGAGGACTCAGAGGCAGGATGCGGGATGCGGGATTGCGGATTGGGAGTCCGACCATTCGAAATTATAGTTGGGCTTAAATTCACATATGTATTGTGTGGCTATTGCAAGTTACTCTAACTATCAGTAAAGTCCAGAAGCATAGGGCTATGCGGCGAATAGCGGCACTCTTGCTGTTCGGTGATTGTAGGGCGCGTATCGCGTAGAAATGTTTTGAGGAAAATTTGTGTTAAATCGTTCTTCTTCAGGGCTGTTCAAGCAACATGCTTCCATTTTGGAGGTGTTGCAGCGCGTGTTCGATGTGACGGTCATCATGCTGACCATGGTGCTTGCTGGATGGATTCGTCAGGTTGAGCTGGACGCGAAATATGCCGTGCTTTCGCTGCTGGCGATATTAATTTTCATTTTGCTTGCCGCCGTGAAAGGGGTATACCGTTCCTGGCGTACGGAAAACCTGGCTACCGAAATCGCTGGTGTGATCGGGGTGTGGGTGGTGACGGTGATCGCGCTGGGGGTATTGGGATTTGCTTCCAAGACCTCTTCTGAATTTTCGCGGGTGGTGATGGTTTCCTGGGCAGTGCTGGTGCCGCTGGGGTTGGCGCTGCTGCGTTTTTTCTATCGCAAGTTTTTGCATGCGCTGCGGGGTGCGGGCCGCAATTTTCGCACGGTGGCCTTTGCCGGGTGCGGCAATACTGCGCAGAAGATGTCACAACACATTAATGGGCAAAGCTGGATGGGTTTGCGCGTGCTGGGTGTTTTTGATGATCGGCCTGCATCTCGTTTGTCGCCCGTCAGCTTGCGTCTGGCCGGCAACCTGCAGGCTTTGTTGGATCAGGCAAAGGCGGGGCAAATCGATATCGTTTATGTGACGCTGCCGATGCATGCCGAGCGCCGCATTGTTGCGTTGATCGACCAGTTGGCAGATACCACTGTTTCGGTCTTTGTGGTGCCGGATATTTTTGTGTTCGACTTGTTCCATGCACAGTGGTTAACGATCGGCGGAATGCCTGTGGTCAGTGTCTTTGACAGCCCCTTTTATGGGATCAATGGCGGTGTAAAAAGGCTGGAGGATATCGTGATCGGCACGCTGATCCTGTTGTTGACTTCGCCTTTGTTGCTGGCGATCGCTCTGGGCATCAAACTTACATCGCCGGGTCCGGTGTTGTTCAAGCAGCGCCGCTATGGTTTGAAAGGCGAAATTATCGATGTGTGGAAGTTCCGCAGTATGTCGGTGTGTGATGACGGGGATAAGGTCGTGCAAGCGCAAAAGTACGATGTGCGGGTGACCCGGTTCGGTGCGTTTCTGCGGCGCACGTCGCTGGATGAGTTGCCGCAGTTCATCAATGTGTTGCAGGGACATATGTCCATCGTCGGGCCGCGCCCGCATGCGGTGGCGCATAACGAGGAGTATCGGGGTTTGATTCACGGCTATATGTTGCGACATAAGGTCAAGCCCGGAATTACCGGTTGGGCGCAGGTGAATGGCTGGCGCGGCGAGACTGACACGCTAGACAAGATGAAGCGCCGTGTTGACTATGATCTGGCCTATGTGCGCAATTGGTCGCTGTGGCTGGATATCAAGATTATTCTGCTGACAGTGGTCAGGGGATTCGTCGGCAAGAATGTGTATTAGTTTCCGCTAATAGATGGGCTGTGGAAAGCTTGACAAATTGTTGGTAATTGTGTGGTAGAATCGGGACACGAATTTAGTCTATACAATATCAAGTATATTTGAAGTTGAACGCATCTTTCCTGTTGGGGGGCTGAAATGAACAAGCAAAGTATTTTGAGCACGTTGGCATTGGTGTCGGCACTGGGTTTGTTGTCATTGTCCGGCTTGGCGCAAGCTGGGGCGGATCAAGATGTGGCGAAGTCAACGGCAACGAGTAGCGCTGCTAAAGAAAACAACAAAAAGGTGCACAGTAGCACTGCTGTCTCAAGGGGAAACGCTTACGGGCGTTGCAAGCCGGGTAAACATAATAAACATTGTGCCAGCCCGTCATAACGACCAGGCTGGTATAAACAGATCGATGCCGGATGAAGTCCGGCATCTTTTTTTTGTCCTGAAGCACCGTTGGCTGCCTTGACTTTTTTGGATGACCGGGAGATTTCCTGACCGGGGGATTTCGTTAATGCTTGGCCAATGCCGTTCACCGGAACTTGATTCGCGTAGCATCCAATTTAGAAGTGATGACGCTCAGAAAGACTGCCTTGAAAAAATCGTTGCTGGCACTGGCCGGTTTTTTCGCGTGCGGTATGGCGAGCGCAGCGGTTGATGAAGAATCTTCCGCGCCGGCTTATCGTTTGGGCGGTGTGACCGCATACCCGGGATTCGATCTGGTGCTGAAGAACGACAGCAATATTTTTAGATATGGGGATGCCAATCCCAATAAGCGTTCCTCGAAGATTACGGTATTGAGCCCTTCGGTTGTGTTGCAGGCTGAGAAGGGTGCTCATGCTTATTCGCTGACCTATATTGCTGACATCGGTCGATATAGCAATAGTCCGGCAGATAACTACGTTGACCAGAAATTCCTTGGGTTAGCTGAACTGGGGTTGTCCATACGTTCTACCCTGACTATCCTGCCAAGTTATTTGATTGGTCATAATGATCGTGGATCCACATTTGGCACGGCGACGGCGGAGCCTAGCACTTGGCATTTAACCGGGTTGAATGGCTCTTTTTCATATGGCGCTGAAGGGGCACGCGGTCGCCTGCTGTTCGACCTTGGCTATACCGATCTCCAGTACCAGAATAACCGCGCAGTAACCACCGCTTACGACCGGAAGCAGGCCAGCGTGAGCGGGTCTTTTTATTTGCGTATGCAACCCAAGACTTCGTTGCTGGTGACCGCCAAACATTCCGGAATTTCGTACAAACAGATAGGCTCCATCCGGAACGGCAATGAACAGATTCTTTGGATAGGTGTGAAATGGGAAACGACAGCGCGAACTAGCGGCGAGGTGAAGGTCGGGCGTTTGCAGAAAAATTTCGATTCCACCGTGCAATCCTATTCCGCCGACAGTTGGGAAGGCGATGTGCGCTGGTCGCCTGTATCATACGTGAATGTTGATCTGGTCTCTTCCCGGCGGACAAATGAATCCACTTTTGCCGGATCAAGCGCTATACTAGTGAGTAATTCCGGGGCAAATATTGCCTATAACCTGAATGCCCGTGTTACATTGCATGCGAAGGGCTACCGGGTGAAAGAGGATTTCGTTTTGACGAATCGAGTTGACTACACCGATACGTGGGGTTTGAGGGCGGAGTACCACTTTCGCAGCTGGTTGGTGGGTGGAGTCGAATTCACCAATAACGCCAGGACCTCCAACAATTCGCTGAATGATTACTCGCGCAACATCTTCATGCTCAGTGTCGGTACCGAGTTGTAACGCACAGTTGGTGCTATATTTTTGAGGCGATCGGCCACAGGATGATCGCCGCTTTTTCACAGAACCTTTGCTGCATATATTTTTGACCATGATAGGTTCCATGTTATTCCGTTCTCTGATTTTCGCCGGATTGGTCGCTTGCGTTCCGTTTGCTGCTGCGGAAGATTCCGGCATGTCGAATTACCGCCTGGGCACAGGCGATACCCTCAGCATCAATGTCTATGATGAAAAGGAATTGAGTGTGGAAAAAGCTCGCCTGAGCGATGCGGGCACGATCTCTGTTCCAATGCTGGGGGAGATCAAGGTGTCCGGCATGACTGTGTCCGAGCTTGAGTCGCGCATAGTCGAGGGTTTGAAGAAGTATCTGATCAGTCCCAGAGTGACGGTGTCAATCTGGCAATACCGGGATGTGTTCGTCAACGGCCAGGTGAATAAACCTGGGGGCTTCCCTTTTCAGCCGGGATTGACGGTGCGCAAGGCGGTGGCGGTTGCAGGTGGTTTCAAGGATCGTGCCTCGCAAAGTCATGTCTACATCATCCACGAGGGGGGCGATGCGCGCGCACCGATCAAGTCTGATTTAAGCACGCTGGTGATGCCCGGCGACACCATTACTGTTGAAGAGAGTTTTTTCTGATGGCTCGTGAATCCATGATGGTGGCGGAAGAGGAAAACGCTGAGGAATTGAACCTGCTGGATTACTGGCTGTTGCTGCGCAAGCACAGTAGGCGGATATTGGGTCTGGCATTTACCGTTACGCTGATGGCAGCGTTGGTCGTCTTTCAAATGACGCCAGTGTACCGCTCCACCGTCATGCTGCTGATCGAGAATTCCAAGGGCAAAGCCCTTAATTTGGCCGATCTTTATGACATTCAAGGCAGCGGCGGGCTGGAATCTTTTAATTCGCAGGTGCAAATCCTGAAGTCGCGCCCAATTGCCGAGATGGTCATTCGCAAGCTGAAGCTGGTCGTGCATCCGGCCATTAATCCGCCGCAAGAGTCGGGCTGGTTCTCCTTCGAGCCAAAGGGAACACCGGCTGAAATAGAAGCCCAAATTTTCGAGGATATACTGGAGCGATTCTCCAAAGCATTGACGATTGAGCCGGTACTGAAGAGCCAAATCGTCAAAATCAGTTTCGATTCGACCGATAGGGAACTGGCTGCGCAGGTGGCCAATGCAGTGGCCGAGGCCTATATCGAGAATGATCTTGAATCCCGTTCGCAGATGACACAGCGTGCCAACATCTGGCTGACGCAGCACATGGAGGGATTGCGCAAGAAGCTGGAGGCGTCGGAGAGGGAGTTGCAGCAATACCGCGAACAGGAAAACATTATTGATAATAAAGGGGTGGTGCTGAGCGGTTCTGCCAAACAGCTTGAGGAAATTTCGACCAACTTGATTGCGGCGCGGCAACGGCTGGCCGAGGCCGAGGGCGCTTACAACCAGGTAAAGGATTACCGCGGTCAGCCAGTTGAAACCATGGAGTCATTGCCCACTGTGCTGAAAAATGTATCCGTGCAGCAAATGAAAGAAGCAGAATCGATGGCAGCGCGCAAAGTAAACGAGCTGCAGAGCCGCTATACCGCGGCTCACCCAAAAGTGATCGCGGCCGAATCGGAGTTCCGCTCGGCGCGCGAAGCAGTGAAGCGTCAGGTAGAGGCGGTGGTGAAAGGGATCACCAAGGATTATGAGCTTGCCAAGGCCAACGTCAACGCTAACACGCGTGCGCTGGATCAGATCAAGGCTGACATACAAAACTTGACGCGCAAGGAATTCAAACTTAGTGTCTTGCTGCGCGAGGCGGAAAGCAACAAGCAGTTGTATGACTTGTTCGTAAGCCGCGCCAAGGAAACCGATGTTGCTTCCAACTTGCAATCAACCGCAGGCCGTATCGTTGATCCTGCGGTGGTGGAATCCAAACCGCTCAAGCCCAAGAAGTTGTTGGCCATCTGCATTGCTTTGCTGCTTGGATTGCTGGCCGGGGTAGCATTGGTGTTGGTGCTGGATTATCTGGATAACACCATGCACACCGTCGCCGATGTGGAACGCCGCCTGGGTGTGGATGTCTTGGGCGCGGTGCAGATACTGGAAAATGAAAACGGCAAACAGGCAGTGGTAGCGCGTGCATTTTTGGAAAATCCGAGTTCGTCTTTTGCCGAGTCTGTGCGCACGGTGCGAACGGCAGTGCTGTTGTCAGCCATAGATGAGCCGCATCGAGTGGTGATGATCACTTCCACCGTGCCGGGTGAGGGCAAGACCACAATAGCAATCAATCTGGCATTCGCTCTTGGGCAGATGAAAAGAGTGCTGTTGATTGACGGCGATATTCGCAGGCCCAGTTTGGCAGCCATGATGGGTGGCATGGATAGCGCACGGGGTTTGGTGGATTATCTGGCCGATGAAGTTCCGCTGAAGGAGTGTATTCGCGCCACGGCGAACCCAAAGGTGTTTGTACTGCCGGCCGGCAAACGCTTTAATTCACCGCTTGAATTGCTGTCCTCACACCGTTTTGGCGAGACCATCGCCAAGGTTAAAGAGTTATTCGATGTGGTGATAATTGACTGTCCGCCGCTCAAGCCGGTGAGCGACTCGCTGGTGATCTCGGGCTATGCGAATGCCGTGCTGTATGTGGTCAAGGCTGACTCCACACCGCACCAATTGGTTAGTGC
>JANPNS010000146.1:0-2694 GCA_031427575.1 Gallionellaceae bacterium | reverse complement strand
CTATCATGCAAATTGCCAGCCACGATCCGGTGGTAAAAGCTTTGCAGGCGATAGCGCAAGAGCTGGTGGGGGAAACACCAGCCAAGAAAAATGGGTGGCTGACTCATTTAGGACGCTCTGCTTAATTTACCGAAGCAAAATAGATTATTTCGGTGCGGTCGACTCGGTGTTTAGTGCAATTGCAACAGAATGTTAATTTTAAGTAGGAGCAAAATCATGTCATTACGTGACCGGCTGGAAGGTATTAAAAACGACCCGACCCAAGAACCGCTGGCTATGCGGCAAAGCGGGATCACGGAAAGCAAGGTCTATCAAGATCTGAAATCGCGCATTCATCGAAAACTGCTAGATCGCGTTGACCTGTCGATAATGGAAAGCATGGCGCCGGCGCAGTTGAAAGAAGAACTTAAAACGCTTGTGGAGCGCCTGCTCACTGAAGAGACGCTGGCAATTAATGATACTGAGCGCAAGTGTCTGGTGCGCGACATTCAGGATGAAGTGCTTGGTTTGGGGCCATTGGAGCTTTTGATGGCGGATCCGACGATCTCGGATATTCTGGTGAATACTTACCGGCAAGTGTATGTTGAGCGGAGAGGCAAGCTGGAGCTAACCGATGTGCGCTTCGAGAACGATGCCCACTTGATTAAGATCATCGACAAGATCGTTTCCGGCATCGGCCGCCGCGTAGATGAATCTAGCCCGATGGTAGACGCCCGCCTCCCCGATGGATCGCGGGTGAACGCAATTATTCCGCCGCTGGCAGTGGATGGGGCGATTTTGTCAATTCGCCGGTTTGCCGTGGTTCCTTTGCGGATGGATGATTTTCTGCAAAGCAAGAGCCTTACCCCAGAAATGGCCACCATCCTTGAAGGGCTAGTGAAGGCGAGGGTGAATCTGCTGATTTCCGGCGGAACGGGTACTGGTAAGACGACGCTGCTCAATATCCTGTCTGGCTATATTTCGCCTGCCGAACGTATTATCACCATAGAGGATGCTGCAGAGTTGCAAATGCAACAGCCGCATGTGGTTCGCCTGGAAATTCGGCCACCCAATATCGAGGGCAAGGGCGAGGTCACGCCGCGGATGCTATTGAGAAATAGTTTGCGCATGCGACCAGATCGCATCGTCGTCGGCGAGGTGCGCGGGGCCGAAGTGCTGGATATGCTACAGGCCATGAACACAGGTCATGATGGATCTATGACCACGATTCATGCCAACAGCCCACGTGATGCGCTGACCCGCTTGGAAAATATGATTGGCTATGCCGGGATCAGTCTGCCGCCGAAGGCCATGCGTCAACAAATCAGTTCTGCTCTGGCTGTGGTGATCCATGTCGCTCGTTTAAGTGACGGTAAGCGCAAGCTGACGAGCATTCAGGAAATTACCGGCATGGAAGGCGACATGGTCACAATGCAGGAAATTTTTACCTTCGAGCAGACTGGGTTGGCTCCTGATGGCGCAGTGCTTGGCCATTTCCGGGCAACCGGCATTCGTCCGAAATTTGTCGATCGCCTGCGTGTTCACGGCATTACGGTGCCTGACGAGTTGTTCGATCCAACCAGGTTATATGAATAGGAGGCGCACGTGGACAATCTCTATTATCTATTCGTAGTGCTAGGCTTCCTCGCAGTGGTGCTGTTTCTGGAAGGCGCATACCTGGCGTGGAATGCTTACAGGGGGCCTGAGGCGAAGCGTATAGAACGGCGTCTACGGGCCCTGTCGGCAGGTGGAGATGGCAAAGGATCTGCCTTGCTCAAGCAGCGCATGCTTGCCCAGACCCCCGCTGTTGACCGCATGCTGTTGCAGATTCCACGCATTCACCAGCTGGACAGACTGCTATTGCAGTCCGGGCGGCAGTTGACCGTGGCCGGTTTTTTGGGCTTGACGTTGCTGGCGCCTGTAGCAGGTTTGGTGCTGGCAATGTTAATCGGCCTGCCCATTTTTGCAGTCATCATCATTGGCGTAGCTGCAGGCGGGCTGCCTTTGTTTTTTGTACTGAGTGCCAAGCGCAAGCGCATGCTGCTCATTGAGCAGCAGCTGCCCGACGCACTTGATCTGATGGCGCGTGCCATGCTGGCTGGCCATGCATTCCAGAGTGGCTTGAAGATGGTGGGTGAAGAGGTGCCAGAGCCGGTGGCGGGGGAGTTCCGCATTGTTTTTGACGAGATTAACTATGGGATTCCAATGCAGGATGCACTGACCAATTTGGCCACTCGGGTGCCAAGCACTGATCTGCGTTATTTTGTGATTTCTGTACTGATCCAGCGTGAAACTGGCGGTAACCTGGCCGAGCTACTGGGCAACATCAGCGCGTTAATCAGGGCGCGCATGAAGCTGCTGGGGGCAGTGCGCGTATTGTCAGCCGAGGGGCGTTTGTCAGCATGGATATTGACTATTCTGCCATTTGCGCTGGCCGGGGTGATTTCTCTCGTCAACCCCCAATTCTTGAGTGTGCTATGGACTGACCCTGTTGGACCGAAAATAGTGGGTGGGGCCCTGGTTATCATGATCCTCGGTATATTCTGGATGAGGCGCGTCATCAATATCCGAGTGTGAGCATAATGCCGCTATTTCACGGATGATTGGTCGATGGTACGGATGTTTTTAGCAACGAGCAGGACGTTAAAGCGACATCGTTCGTATTCCCTTCGCGAAAGAGAGGGGCATAAAACGCTTAAGGTAGTTTCATTGAAG
>JANPNS010000145.1:0-5428 GCA_031427575.1 Gallionellaceae bacterium | reverse complement strand
ATGACACGCAGCACATTTTCCAGTAATGTCGGGGTAATCGCATCGGCCACATCGCGCAGTGCCAGGTGTGTCGTAGCCAACGCCACACGCAGGCCGCCGCCTACCAGCATCATGACAACTTGCGCGCTGTGCGTCTGCTGTGCGAGAAATTCAGTGTGTCCGCTAAAAGGTTTGCCCGCGTCATTGATGATGCCTTTGTGTACCGGCGCAGTCACCATCCCGGCGAATTCGCCTGACAGACATCCCTGCACTGCGCGGCTCAACAGGTCGAGCACATATGGGCTGTTGGCGGAATTTAATTTTCCGGGTTGAACGGGTTGGGCTGTCTGCACATGCAGCACGCGCAAATGGCCGGACGGCAGCGGAGAAATTTGCTGCGCATCATAATCGTGGAATTGCACGTTTAGCCCGAGCAAAGCCGCGCGCTGCTGTAGCAGATTTTTGTCGCCCAACACCACCAGTGCGTGGTTATGTTGCGCCAGTTGCAGACACAGGTCGGGGCCGATGCCGGCTGGCTCGCCCGAAGTAATAGCCAATTGCAGAGGGATGTGCGCCATTAAATTAGTTTACTCTGGAGTTCAGTGCTTGAGTTCAGTGCTTGCTATTTGTCTTTGCCCGGCTGATCAAGCGGATACTCCACATAAGCCCGATCGCGTAACTGGCGCAACCAGTCCTGATAGGCCTCGTCAGATTTGACGGAACGTATTGCCATGCGCGCCTGCTGTTTTTTCTGCTCCACACTCACGTCTGCATTGCGCCGCTCCAGCGCCTGGATCAAGTGCCAGCCAAAACTGGATTGCACCGCACCGCTCATCTGCCCCGGCTGCAAGGCGTTCATCGCATCCTCAAATTCCGGCACCGTTTCACCGGGCGAAATCCAGCCCAAATCTCCGCCCTGCGCGGCACTGCCGTCATCAGAATAAAGCTTGGCTTGCGCGGCAAAGTCGGTGCCTTGTTCTATGCGCTGCTTGATTTCCAGCAAGCGATTTTTAGCTTCGTTCTCCGACACCAATTCACTGGTTTTAATCAGGATGTGGCGCGTATGGGTTTGTGCAATGACTACCGCATCGCTCTTGCTGCGTTTCGCCAGCAGCTTGAAGATATGAAAACCATTCGGGCTGCGCAATACCGGGCTGATATCGCCAGCTTGCATCTTTTGCAGAGCCTCTACAAAAATACTGGGGATGCGATCTATCGTGCGCCACCCCAGATCGCCGCCTTGCATGGCATCCTGGGCATCAGAAAAGCCGGCCGTTACCTGGGCAAAATCTGCACCTTTGCGCAACTGGGCCAGCGACTGCTCGGCACGCTGCTGGCTGATTTGTATCTTGTCGGCATTGGCCTGTTCCGGTACCAGCACCAGAATGTGCGCCAGCTGATATTCCTCACTCTTACCCGAATGCTTGGCCTGGGTCGCAAGGTAGTTGTCAATTTCGCCGTCACTCACCACCAGCTTGCTGTCTACTTCACGCTCGCGCAAGCGCGCAGATACAATTTCGCTGCGTATTTCTTCGCGGAATTTTTTATACTCTATGCCATCCTGCTCCAGCCTGGCACGAAACTCAAGCAGCGACGGGAATTTGTTCTCCTG
The DNA here is from genome assembly GCA_031427575.1 of Gallionellaceae bacterium. Classification (GTDB taxonomy): domain Bacteria; phylum Pseudomonadota; class Gammaproteobacteria; order Burkholderiales; family Gallionellaceae; genus Nitrotoga. The sequence continues at coordinate 3,837 of JANPNS010000145.1, read as the reverse complement.
CGCAATGCGGCGCAGCGTTTTATCGAGCTGGGCATCGTCGACGCGCACACCGGTTTCCCTTGCCTGCTGGGATTGCAGCATATCGGTAATCATGCGTTCCAAAATCTGTTTTTTCAACTCATCCATTGCCGGTAACGGTGTGCCCTGTTTCTTTAACTGCTGCTCGACGATGTTGAGCTTGTCATTCAGTTCGTACACGGTAATGACATCATCGTTTACCACCGCAGCGATGCGGTCAATCAGAACGGCTTGCTTTTGCGGATTCGAAACTTTTTGACCATCGGCGGCCAAGGTAGCCGCCGAACAAGCCAACCACAGCAAAAGCGCCAGCAGTATATTTTTATGCGGCATAAAATTGGTTCTTTCTAAAATGACTGTTTGACTCTAATCCTGCACCGGATTGCCGACGGAAGTCGGATTCACTTTGCTATAGCCGGGTATGCTCTGTCGCAGCACGCTCAAGGGGTCGCCTTTCCCCAGCCGCACCAGATCGTTTAACTCCAGTTGCACAAAAAATCCGGTGGAAACTTCATTGGTGGCAGTGGCGAAACGCTGCGCTACCAAGCGTACCGCCCAGCAACTCTGATTATACTCAAGCCCGGTCAACGCCTCCAGAATACGCTTGTCCTGCAAGGAATAATTCCAGCGCGCTACCGCATGCCAGCGCCGGAACAGCGGCCACTGCGTGGACACATCCACCTGGCGCAGAGTATTGCGGGAAAAGCGGTAACCCAGGTTAAGTACTTTGCCGCTCTCCGGCTGGTAGCGCGCCGCCATGTTGAATTTTTCGGTATGCGCCTGGTTGGGGTTGTACTGAAAGGCACTGTCCAGCGACCACGTGCGCGTTACCCGTCCGGAAGCAGCAAGCAAAATATCCGATTTGTTGGTGGTGGCCGTAGCCGCGTTCAGATTCACTTGTGGTGTCTTAAAGCTGAAGCGCTCTCCGATCGCCACGCGCAACCGCTCAGCCCCAGTGTCTTGATCCAGCAGGCGCGAGGTGAGTGCCAGCGTTACATGATTGGCATCACCGATGCGGTCATTGCCGAAAAAACGATTTTCGGTAAACATCTGGGCAAAACTGAAGTCGGCCTGAACCGAATCGAAATTCGGTAACGAATTCTGATTACGGTACGGGATGTACACATAATAGGCGCGCGGCTCCAGTGTCTGCACAAAGTTTTGTCCGGAGCTGCGCCATTCACGTTCCAGCACTGCCCCGCTGTCCAGGCTGAAAATCGGCACTGTTCGCACGCTATCGGGTCGCGCATCCTGATTGTTTACGCCCAATATATATCTGGTGCTGTGCACACCATATTTCGGCGTCAAATAAAACGCTGGCTTGGCAATCAAGGGGTAACTTACGCTGGGGTACGCTACCAGACGTTGCCCGTTAACAGTGCTTGGATGGCGAAAATCCACAAACTCCCCGATGAAGCCCACAGTTGTACTGGCCAGTACGCGTTGTGCGCCCAAAGTGACTTGTGGCGTACGGCGATACGGAACCGTCACTGGCACGGCAGGATCCTGCAAGGTCTGGAATCGCTGTACTCGCACTGCCGCATTCCACCATTCATCGCCATAAGTCAGCGTGCCCTCACGCACCAGATTGGTCTGCGAGGTACTGCTCACCGCGCCCGACAGATCGCGAAAGTAAGCGTCGTCCGAAACATAATTCAGGTCCGCCATGCCACTAAAGCCATGGCCGAAACTGTATGTATGTTTGAGCGCTGTCCGCGAGCGGGTGCTGCCGGTCAGGCGATCATCTGGCAGCACATCGAGATGAGCCTCCCCGGCGTAGCTCTGCTCCAGATACCGAAATTCGTTGTTAAGCATCGTCCCGCGCCTGGCTATCACGCGCGGTTCAATCGTGGCATCGCGATTAGGCGCAATGTTCCAGAAAAAAGGCAATGTTATCTCGGAGCCGCCCTTATCCGTGCTGCCGAATGTTGGCCCGAGAAAACCTGATTTGCGCTGGTTGTTGAGCGAGAAATCCATCCACGGCGTATACAAAATGGGCACGCCCATAAACTCTACGCGTGCATGGTGTGCCACACCCACCTGGCGATTGCGGTCAATTTCCAACACGCCAATTTTCAACAACCAATCATCATTCCCCGCCGGACAAGTGGTGTAGTTAACATTGTATAAAGTAAAATCCTGGCTTCCTTGTAAATCCAGATTATCGGCGCGACCGTGGGCGTTGTTGCTGCCGAGGTGAAATTCCGGCTGAGTCATATTGCCGATATTGGTGTCCAGATTGAGTTTAAGGATCGGCCCGCTGATCACGTTGCCGCCCTGCTCTATGCGCACATTGCCATCAGCGACCAAGTCCTGGCTGTCTTGCCGATATAACACATGGTCAGCGAATATCGCCTGGTCGTCATGGCGTAATTCGACCTCACCGCTGGCTTCCAGCTGGCTGTCTTTAGTGCCTTGCAAACGCTGCGCCGAAATGAAGACCGGCGTTTGTTGGTGATCTTTTCCCGGACTGCTGGTCGGCAAGCTTGTGACATTGCGGCTTGGCTTAAGCTGCAACGGCTCGCTCTCGGCATGAGCCATCGCCGCAAAAACACAGAGCAGGAAAAATACCAGGGAGTTAATGCAAAAACGCATGGTGCAGGGTCGGCAAATTAAGGTGGTAAAATCGCACAAATCCATGATTAAGGCAATCTGAAAGCGACAATGCTCCGCCAACAACAGCTTATTACCTGGCTACATAGCCAGTTCCCTGATGCGCCTTTTGAACTCGCGCCAGCTTCCGTTGATGCCAGTTTCCGCCGCTACTTTCGCGTCACTTTCTCCGACCGCACGCTTATTGTGATGGATGCGCCGCCGCAACATGAGGACTGCCGTCCGTTTATCCATGTCGCCCAGCTGTTCAGCGCGGCCGGCGTGCATGTACCGCAGGTACTGGCGCAGGATCTGGAGCAGGGTTTTCTGTTGCTGTCTGATCTGGGCAACACCACTTATTTGCAAGCTCTGTGCGGGAGCAATGCCAACACTGCGCGCGAGCTATACGGCGCAGCAATTGATGCGCTGATCAGCATTCAACTGGCCAGCCGCGAAAACGATCTGCCGCCCTATGATGAGGCGCTGCTGCTGCGCGAGATGCGCCTGTTTCCGGCATGGTATATCGCCAAACATTTGGCCGTCACACTGAGCGCAAAGCAAAACGCTACGCTGGAAAACAGTTTCCAGCGCATCGTCCAGAATAATCTGGCACAGCCGCGAGTGTATGTGCATCGTGACTATCACTCCAGAAACCTTATGTACATTGAACGCCCTCTCATCAATCCTCTCCCGAGAATACCCTCTCCTCAATCCTCTGATGGAACTACTGGTGAAACAACTAGCCATCTGACTAACCCGGCAAAAGACGCCGGGCAAGTCATTGGTTATAGCCATTCGACCAGGCCATCAAGAAGCGATGGCCAAGTACACCCGCAAGGGGTACGCCGTGGTTGTACCAAAGGCAGGCAATCCACTACGCAGCAAGCTGCGTGTGGAATTGACACTAAGGAGCTAAAGCCCCAACAACACACGCAGGCTGGTTATCCCGCAAGCGGGGAGAGCGAAGCGAGGGGGGCGAAGCCAGGCGAACGAGAAAAACCTTCTATAATTCCTGCGGGAGTAATGACTAACGAGAAAGGCACTTTTCTAACTTCGCCCGGCATACTGGATTTTCAGGACGCGGTGTATGGCCCGATCACTTACGATCTCGCTTCGCTATTCAAGGATGCTTATATACGCTGGGAAGAAGCCGAGGTGTTGGACTGGTTGATTAGCTACTGGGAAAAGGCCAGAAAAGTCGACCTGCCGGTACATGCCGACTTTGCC
>JANPNS010000144.1:0-7926 GCA_031427575.1 Gallionellaceae bacterium | reverse complement strand
GTGATCTCACTGTCGTGCGCACAGCGCACGCTACAACGTAAATGTATCAATGATGCTTCCACCAATCTGCAATAATGCTTCCCACCGCAGGGTTGACCAGATAGCCGTAGGAACGATGGGAATTCAGGCCTTCTTCGGTGCGAAAGAAATTGTAAATACCCTTGCAATGATCCTCGATAGACTCAACCAAACCCAGCTCCAACATGGGGTGAAAACTCTTGTTGAAATTGCGATTCAGCGCAGTCACGTCGCCTTCGGCTGATAAATTAATCCAGCGGCGAATCCGGTCAGGATAACTTTTTTTACCTCCGCCATTCATGCCCAGCAGGCGACGCCTGACGTAATGCATACCCAGGGGGCTGCCGAGAGTCAAAAAATCCACTTTGCCTTTCACCCCTTCCTGACGCGACAATTCCCATAAGGCATCGTAGGCAATGACTGAACCGAGACTATGCCCGATCAGCAGCACAGCTTCTTGCCGCTCAAGCATGGGGCGCAGAGCGTCCTTCAATAAACCGCGAACATGGCAGGCGACATTATCAGTGTTATTAAAATAGCGGCTGATTTCTTTGGCGGTACTTCGCACTGCTTTGGGCAACAATCGTATGAGTAACGGAATATGATCCCCCAGTGTTAACAGGAAGCGGCTCAGCCAACTGTTCCAGGAATGGGCATCCCGCATGTCCTGCTCAGTCGGCCCATGCTTGTTGATAAGGGCATCAATCCACGGTATATCGCTGGTGATGTCCTTGTGAGATTGGTAATATAGGTAATTCCAGTTTGCCAGATGGAATTGCGCGTAACTTGCCTGCATTGTATCGGCCACAGTGTTATCGGCGCGGCTTACCCCTTCAACCAGAGTGCGCCACAGCAATTCTCGATGGAGTGCCGCCTCAGGCTTGGGGTTCTTTCCCGGTACGAAGATAATCTGCTTTTCTGTCATTCGTCGAAATTTATTGTTCGATAAGCAACTTCCACCACCACCAACTCTTCCACTCCGCCCGGGATGCGCAACATCACCACATCATCTGCGCGCGCCTTGAGCAGCGCCCGCGCCAGCGGCGATACCCAGCTAATCAATCCACGTCCGGCATCGGCCTCATCTACGCCGACGATGCTGTACATGTTCTCACTACCGTCCTGCCGGCTTACCGTTACCGTCGCACCAAAAAATATCTGATCGCAATTTTTTCGTTGTGCCGGATCCACCACCACAGCATTGTCCAAGCGCTTGGAAAGAAAGCGGATGCGCCGGTCAATCTCGCGCAGACGCTTCTTGCCATAAATGTAATCGCCGTTTTCCGAGCGGTCGCCGTTGGAAGCAGCCCAGGTTATGGTCTGCACCAGCACCGGACGCTCGACTTTCCATAGCTGATCAAGTTCGTCTTTCAGGCGCAGATAACCGGCTGGGGTAATGTAGTTCTTTAATCCCGGGGGGAGTGGTGGCGCAGACTGAAGCTCTTCCTCGTCGGTGCTTTCGTCCGTTTCTTTGGTAAAGGCCTTGCTCACCTAAAACGGAATATCGTCGTCGAAATTATCGAAGCCGCCCTTTGCTGCAGATGCTGCCTTGGCAGGCGTGGCGGCGCCGGATGCAGCGGATGCTGGTTTGTTTTCCACCACTTCAAAACTGACGCCAGATGATTTCTTGTCCAGCATTTTCATTTCGTTGGCCACGATCTTGGTGGTGTAGCGATCCTTGCCTTCCTTGTCCTGCCACTTCTCGGTGGTAATTCTGCCCTCGACGTAAATCTGCGAGCCTTTCTTCAGATATTCCCCGGCGATCTCCGCCAGTCGCTTGAAGAACACGATATTGTGCCACTCGGTTTTTTCCTGCTTCTCGCCGTTCTTGTCCTTCCAGTTTTCGGATGTCGCCAACGTCACATTAGCAACTGCCTCACCATTGGGCATATATCTCACCTCGGGGTCTTTACCGAGATGCCCTATCAGAATCGCTTTATTCACCGACATGTCATGCTCCTTTAAAGTTTTACGTTTTTGCGAGCATCCGCTTCGCGGATTGCCTGCTTACCCCGTTTCACGATTGCCCCCTCTCCCTCTGGGGGAGGGTTGGGGAGGGGGAAGTCATCACAAGTTTTTCTACCGCTGCTTGATCAAATCCCCGCATGTCCACCTTGAGGCAGGCGATGTTCTCGGCCACTATCACCATCACTTCGCGCACGCCTTGCAGTTTCGCTAGTTGTTGTTGCAATAATACACCCTGTGCACCGGTCATTTCTCCCAGATGATACATCTTGGTACTCACCGCCGCAGGAGGATTCATCCCGGACGCGACCACCAGCCACAGCAGCAGCAGCACGATAGCGAGCACAAACACCGCATTGCCGCCAACATATTGCATTAACGCGCCACCCACCGCCGCACCAAAGAACGCGCCGAGGAATTGCACGCTGCTGTATACACCCATTGCCGTGCCCTTCGCGGCCAGCGGCGCGATCTTGCTGATCATCGAGGGCAGCGTGGCTTCCAGCACGTTGAACGCGGTGAAGAACACCAGCAGCGCGGCGGCCACACCCCATAAACTGTTCTGCGCGAACATCAGCAGGGCTTGGCCTGCCATCGCCATAAAGATCGCCAGCATGAATATCTGTTTCATCTTTGCCTTCTTTTCCGCGATGATGATGGGCGGCACCATCAGCGCGAACGCGATCAGCATCACCGGCAGATAAACGTACCAATGCTGCGCCACATCCAGCCCGTCGGCCTGCAAAATAAAAGGCACTTGCATGAACACCGACATCAGGATCGCGTGCAGCGAGAAGATGCCGAAGTCGAGACGCAATAATTCCTTGTTGCGCAGCACCTCGGCGAAATGCCCCCAACTGGCTTCGGTGTCGCTGTGAAAGCGCGTGATCGCCGGATCGGGGATCACCCATTTCACCACCCCCATCGCCAACAGGGCAAGCACGCCGGTCATGGCAAAGATGCCGGGCACGCCAATCACGCTGTTGAGCAACGGCGACAGCACCATCGAAATCGAAAAGGTAATGCCGATGGTGATGCCGATCATCGCCATCGCCTTGGTGCGGACTTCTTCGCGAGTCAAATCAGCAGTGAGCGCCATCACCGCCGCGTTCAGCGCGCCCGCGCCCTGTATCACGCGCCCGATGATGACCCAGTAGATGTCGCCGGCATAAGCGGCGATAAAGCTGCCCAGCGCGAACAATATCAGGCTGATGTAAATCACCGGCTTGCGCCCGTAGCGGTCGGACAGCCAACCGGCGGGGATTTGCAAAATCGCCTGGGTCAGGCCGTAAGCCCCCAGCGCGATGCCCATCAGCAGGTGGCTCTCGCCGCCGGGCAGATGTTCCGCATACAACGCGAAAACCGGCAGGATGATGAACAGCCCCAGCATGCGCAGCCCATAGATACTGGCCAAGCCAGTACTGGCGCGGCGTTCCGCCGGAGTCATAGATTCGGATATATGTTGCATGGATGTTTGTTTTGGAAAGCGTTAAGAAGTCGCGTATTTTAGCAGGTCGGCGCGCCTGTCGACAGGGTTATGCACAAGCAAAAGGATGATGGCAGGCAGACCTGCCCACCATCATCCTTTGCCTCAAATTAAACTGCCAGGTTCAACATCTCAGTCCCCTCTCCCCTTGCGGGATAACCAGCGACTAGGCTGCGGTCTTTAGCAGCCCAGTCGAATGGCTAGTTGTTTCATCCAGAGGGTTAGGGAGAGGGGGTTGAAGAAAGAGGGTACGCTACTCCTTAGTTTCAGCCGCTTCATCCTTGCTCTTACCGCAGCACCAGCCACGCATGCCGGTCTTGAATTTCTCGCGTTCTTCCGGCGTCATGTTTTCCAAACGATGGTGATGCCAGCGTCCATGACAGCCGTGCCCACGGAAGCCACCGAACAAAATCTTGCTCAACAGCAACAGCCCCAAGGCCTGCACGTAGTCGATCTCTTTGCCGCCGACGAACAAGGTCGGAATCAGCCAATTCCACAGCGCCATCACCACCCAGCCTAATGCCGCGATGCCAACCACCACCAACAGCCCGATCTTCCAGCAACTCGATTTGCAACAGTTCATGCCCATCTCAGCTCTCCTTTAAAGATTAAAAACTCTGACTAACCCTTGCTTTGTCATTCCGGCATTCCCTCTCTCCAACTCTCCCCCAGAGGGGGAGAGGGCAATCGTCCCCTCTCCCGCCAGCGGGAGAGGGTTAGGGAGAGGGCTGCCGGAATCCAGTGTTTTCAATAACTGGACACCGGCCTTCGCCGGTGTGACGGACTTAATTTTGGATTACTTAAATTCGTCATAGATCAATTGAAGTCGTGCGCGTAGATGCCTCACCGCATAACGCTTGCGCGCCAGCAAGGTATTTACACTCACACCGCTTATCAAAGCCAACTCCTTGAAGCTGCGCCCCACCACTTCGTGGGCGATGAATACGGCGCGCTGATTCTCCGGCAGTTCGGCCAGCGCGGCAGTCAACTCCTCCAGCAACACCGCCCGCGCATAAGCCGCTTCCGGCCCGGCATCCGCCGATGGCAGAACCTCATCCAGCCAGATTCCCTCATCACCCTCGCCCGACACGTCGGGAAACGGCTCCTCTTTCTTCTTGCGAAAGCGGTCGATGATGCGGTTGCGCGCCACTCGGAACAGCCACGCACCGACCTGCTCGATGGGTTGCGGCAGACGGTACGCTGCCACGAACTCGTAGAACACATCCTGCAGAATGTCCTCCGCCTCGCTCGCATCGGGCACGCGCCGCCGGATAAAATTCCCCAGCCGCCCGCGCTCGCGCGAGACGGTTTCAGCGATACGTTTATCTTGTTCGGCCATCAGCGCGTTGTAGGTTAGCGTCGAATCCATACCTGTGAAGACGAATCAGGTATGAAAATATTGTATGGGTCGATAAGAAAAGAGCAGGAATGCAATTATTACGAAGGTATGGGCGCATCCAAAAGAACATTTAGAGCTCTTCGTCAACCAGGCTTTTGTAGATGTGCAAAAAACCATCCCTATGTGGGCTGCTCACCTTGCTGACAGAAAAGATGAACTTGCTGTCTACTCCCTTGACTGAAACCTGGGTTCCTTGCAAGCTAACACCGGCAATATCGAATCGGCTAAGCACCGCATTGATCGCGATCACTCCCGAAATCTCGCCATTGGTGATCGTGACATCGGAATTGCCCGCGAACAGTCCCACATCCTTTCCAAAAATAGTGGTATTGATTATCTCCAGCCTTGAATCAATCACACTCAGCTGGCCCACCCGCGCGTTGCGTATGATGATGTTGTTGCAGTCGCGCAGTTTGATGGTGCGATAATCCCCCTCAAAGACCTGGCCATTCGTGCCAGTACATCTACCCACACGTTCGCTGGCAAACGCGGGCAGGGGTGGGGCTTGCCGATAATACCCGGCCAGCACATCATCACTGGCCAGTAGATGTTTTTTGAGCAGGGCGTTTAACTGATCCGCCTGGTCCAGCATGGGCTCATGGCCAGAGCCGGAAATAATTTCCAGCCGCGCATGCGGCATATTTGCGGCAAGCACTTTGCCGGTGCGCAGCGGGGCAACAAGATCGTGGTCACCCCAGAGGATCAGAGTGGGTTCGGTCACCGATACAATGGCGTGGCTAAAATCCTCTCCTGCCAGTTCAAGCGCGGCGATCTGTTCCGGACCGCCCTGAAGCACATGTTCGCGTCCCAATGCAGTGTCAACAATTTCGAAAAGTGAGATCGGCAACCTGTCAGCCTGCTCCAGTATCCTGCCAGACCAACGCTCGACAAGCCCTCGCGTTTGTGGCACACCACTTTTGCGCTCTATCATGGAGCCGGCCTGAAATTTGGCGATCACATGGGGATGGAGAATACCGGCGGCATCAACCAAAACCAGGCGCTGGAAACGCAACGGGCGCTGTGCTGCAAAGCGCAGGGCAACGGCTCCTCCCATCGAGTGACCCACCGCATGATAAGGCTTGTCCTGAAAATAATGATCGGCCAGATAATGCGCCAGACGTGCATAACGGGTGGGTGAATAGATTTGACTACCTTTGTCAGACTTGCCGAAACCGGGCAGATCAAAGGCGACCACATGAAAATCTTTTGCCATGGCCGGAATAACGTTTTGCCAGTCGTCGACAGAACCGCCCAGCCCGTGGATCAAAATCACGCCAACCTTGGCATCACGGTTGGCCTGCACGGTGCAGACCCGACCCTCGAATATCGGCTCCTCGATACACTCATCAAAGGTTGCAGTGACCACCTCACCACACCATGCCGACTGCAACCACATGCATGCCATCAAGCCGAGGATCAATCGCACAGCACCAGTCATATCATGTACTTTTTTCGACAAGCGGAACTGGGAGTTTACACGAGATGGGATATTACCCGAAGGCGTCAATAGAACTATCAAGCATCACGGACGGATGAAATTCCCGAGTCGCCCGCGCTCGCGCGAGACAGTTTCAGCGATGCGTTTATCTTGTTCGGCCATCAGCGCGTTGGGGGTTAGCGTCGTATCCATACCTGTGAAGACGAATCACAGAGGGAAATATTGTAGGGGTTGTTAAGAAAAAAATAGGTGTCGCGTTGGTTTGTTCAAGCTCGGAGGGCTTGCTATATTCATTTCAGACTCCAAAGCGCCTTGATCGGCACCGCGAAAAAACTCTCTCCAAAACGGACCGAATTCTCGCCGTCATAAAGTACAACGCCAGCGGTAAATCTCGCGCCACTGGCATCCTTGAGTTTTCGCAGCCCGCGAAAATCCGAATCGGTGACCGTCGCCGCTGCCTTAACCTCGATACCCGCGATGTCCCGCCCGGCGATTTCCAGCACGATATCCACTTCATAGCCGTCCTTGTCACGGAAGTGATGGAAACTGATGGCGTCTTCATGCCAGCTTGCCTGCCGCCGCAACTCTTGAAATACGAAAGTTTCCAGCAACTGGCCGAGCAAGGCACGGTCTTTCGCCAGAGCAGCCGCATCCATGCCAAGCAGGCTCGACACCAACCCCGTGTCTCCGAGATGCAGCTTGGGCGTCTTCACCAGCCGGCTCAACCGGTTGCTGTGCCACGGCGGCAGTATCTCTATCAAAAAGATACGCTCCAGCAGCGTCACATAATCACGAATGGTCGGGCGGCTCAACTGGAACGGGGCGGCCAGCTCGCTGATATTCAGCAACCGCGCTGTCTGCCCCGCCGCCATCTGCAGCAGCCGTGGCAAGGCATCCAGCGCACTGATGCGCGCCAGCTCTCGCACATCGCGCTGCACCAGCGTTTCAATGTAAGAGTAATACCAATCGCGCCGGCGCCGGCCGGAACTGCGTGCCAATGCGGCGGGATATCCGCCGGCGACAATACGTTCCGCCAGTTCCGCACCCAGGCGACCGAACTGCCGCGACTTGAAACCGCCCGAAAACAACACGTCGAGAAAGCGGGGAGAATCTCCGATGATTTCACACTGCGCCAGCGGATACAGACGCAGCAACTCCATCCGGCCAGCCAACGAGTCCGACAGCTTCGGCGCCAGCAGCACATTAGCCGAACCGGTCAGTACAAAACGCCCCGGCCGCCGGTCGCGATCCACTACTGCCTTCAACGACGCGAACAACTCGGGCACGCGCTGCACTTCGTCCAGCACCACCTTGTTTGGAAGATCGGCCACAAAACCAACAGGATCCGCCTTCGCCGCTGCAAGCTGCACCTCGTCATCAAAGGTGATGTACGCATACCCGCGCAAAGTTTGGGCGAGCGTGGTCTTGCCACACTGACGCGGGCCGTGCACCAGGACAACCGGCGTATCGCCGAGCGCCTCGATCAGCCGGGGACGAACGAAACGGGTAAGCAGAGGTTGAGTAACCATGTGGCTGATTGTAACAAAGAATGGCGGCTAATTGAAACTTTACCTATCGGCCAATTGAAAGTGCAATGACGTAGGGTGCGTTCTACGCACC
>JANPNS010000143.1:0-3277 GCA_031427575.1 Gallionellaceae bacterium | reverse complement strand
AAAGCGCTATTCAACAGCAAGTTCATTTTGCACGTTAATTGCGCTGTGCATAGAGGTGCGAGAATCCACTACTCACCTGCTTACGCAGGCATTAGTACTACCTCGCAGAGGTTCTTGTAGCATGAGCCTCAAACAGGCTTGTACTAGAACCTGCAAGCAGGCCTGCTTGGTATTTCGCAATCAAAAGCGAATATCGCATGGTGCGTCACACGCACCATGTGCGCACGGCGCACCCTACAAAACGAAATGCCGGGCATCGAGTATTAATAGGATCGGTAGATAATCCGTAAAGTCATTCGATACCACCCAAAATTTACAGCGTGGCGGATGGGATGAATGTTTCAAGCCAAAAGATTCGGATTGATTCAGTGTTTTGCCCCTGTTTTCCTCGCCCCTTGCGTTGCCATTGGTCAATATCGGCGGCGGCGGAGGACGGACTGCAATTCCCTTCGGGCTCGCTGCGACGGGGTGGCACGATGATGAGAGGCGCTTCAGCGAGACTTATAACTTAATTTTGCACGATAACCATGACTATGTTATCGTGCGCATATTATGTTACATGCCGCCATTCAACACTATCTTCATGAAGTCCTGGGCATTCCAGCCCCAGAGCTTCGACCGTTGGCGCGGGAATCTGAGCTGCCCTATTTTCTGCGGGATGCCTTTCAGTTTCATGAACTGGACTTGCTGGGGCATTCTGTTCTGCTGGCAATCGACCGAAAAACTGATAAGCCACTTCTCGGCGAGGTTCGCGCCCAGTTAAACAAGGTGCGGGCGCTAGTCGGGCTACCAGTCATCTATTGCACTGGTGCCCTGGCCTCTTATGAGCGCAGGCGCTTGATTGAGCAAAAGGTGCCATTCATCGTGCCTGGCAATCAGCTCTACCTGCCAGACCTGGGCATTGATTTACGTGAATACTTCCGCAACCGTACAACCCCTACAGCGGCAACGATCAGTCCTGCCGCGCAGGCTATGCTGATCGCGGCCTTGCTGCGCCGACCCTGGCAAACCGAATGGCAACCGTCTGGCGTTGCCACTGCCTTGGGCTACACGTCGATGACACTCTCCAGAGTGGTCAAGGAGTTGACAGCGGCCGGGCTGGCCACACCTCACACTGTTGGCCGGTCACGCTGTCTGCGAATGAAACGAACACCACAGCAGGCTTGGGAGTCTGTACGCCCCATGCTTCGTACTCCTGTCAAGCGCAGCGTCTGGGTGCATGATGACCTGCACAACGCCGCTCATCCGAAGCAGTTGGCTGGGCTAAGCGCGCTCGCGCACTATTCTATGTTGGCGGAACCCAAGTGGCCAATTTACGCCATAAGCCCAGCCCAGTGGAGAGCAGCAACACAGGCCGGCATCAAAGAGCTGCCGGAGGCAATGGCCGGTGCATGCGAATGGCAGCTTTGGAGCTACAACCCGGCGCTACTCGATGGCACTGGCGTAGTGGACCCGTTGTCACTGACGCTCAGCCTGCAGGACAACCCGGATGAGCGCATACAACTCGCGCTGGATGGACTCAAGGAGCAATTGCCATGGTGAGAGGACTCGACATTTTTCGGTTCTGGTTCAGGGACTATGCTGATCAATACATCTTGATTGGCGGCACGGCCGCTACTCTGGCTATGGAAGAGGCAGGGCTGGAATTCCGTGCAACAAAGGACTTGGACATCGTCCTGCATATTGAAGTGCTGACGCCGGAATTTGGGCAGACTTTCTGGAAATTCATTGACGCGGGGGGATACGCCATTCGTCAGATCAGCGATACTGGGAAACCCGTCTTCTACCGCTTTCAAGCGCCGACGGACCAGCTTTTCCCCGCCATGGTCGAATTATTTTCGCGTGCACCAGACGGGCTGACGCACGCTCAAGGCAGTCGTCTTACGCCAATACCGCTTGACGAAGCCGTCTCCAGTTTGTCCGCCATCCTGCTTGATGATGCATACTACGAATTCATTCTGACGGGGCGGCGCGAGGTCAATGGTTTGCCATGGGTCGCTGAGGATCGCTTGATTCCACTGAAGGCGATTGCCTGGCTGGAGTTGAGTGCGCGCAAGGAGCAGGGCGAGCAGGTGGATGCGAAGAATATCCGTAAGCACCTTATCGACGTGCTGCGACTTGCGCAGTTACTTGCACCCACGACCCGTATTCCGCTCACAAGGAAGATCGCCGATGATATGAGCCGATTTTTGATAGCTCTGGCATCGAATACTTCGGTCGATCCAAAATCACTACAGCTCGGCAACGTTACGGTTGCTGATATTGCTCAGCGCATCGCGCAAGCCTACGAACTCGATTCATGAAAAAAAGACAAAATGACTTTGACTATCATTAAATCTAAGCCGATGGATGTCTCACGCATGAAACGTTTGGGCTGGACGGCTTCCACCAGCCTGCGCGCGGGCATATTTACGGTGTATCAATCATACCTTGAAGAAGCAAAATGAAGATCACCGTTATCAGTTCCACTTATGCGGGGCTGGTGCCTGGCGCAAGCCTTGACAGCTACCCGCTGCGTCTGGTGTAATGCGTGCTGTTCATCGACTGAACACAAGATAAATGCTAGACGAAACCACACATTACGGTCTGCTCAAGACCTTGGAAAATAATCCCGGCCTTTCGCAAAGAGATTTGGCGAAACGGCTGGGCATCAGCCTTGGCAAAGTCAACTTCTGCCTGAATGCGCTTGTCGCTAAAGGCAGCCTGAAGATCAGTAACTTCCGCAATAACGAAAACAAACTTGCTTATGCCTACCTGCTCACCCCGCGCGGCGTGGAGGAAAAGGCGCGCATCACCGTTGGATTCCTCAAGCACAAGATGCAGGAATACGAACGGCTGCGGATGGAGATTGAGGAGCTGAAGCGCGAAGCGGGGCAAAAGGGTTTGCTGGGGAATATACATGAGTAACGTCACCCAGAGTATGTGTTTGCGGCGCGTAGAAACAAAGTGCCCGACGTATGCCGCCACGCTGGCCGTGGATATGGATCTTCAAGACACAGTCTCGCTCAGCCTCCGCCGTGCGGTGCAAATCTCGGTGGATAGCGCACCGCATTCAGGCGGAGCGAAATACCGTAGGGTGCGCCGTGCGCACCATGGTGCGTGGGACGCACCCTACAAAACGAAGGTAACTTTTAGGTGTGCTGAAATTAAAACAATTACTTCTTTGAAAGAAAATTGGAATTAAGCTGAATGACTAATGACATTCTAAACATTATCAATGCTGGTGAAACCAGCACCACGGAATTCAAAACCACTTTCCAAAAAGAAGTGATTGAAA
>JANPNS010000142.1:0-1557 GCA_031427575.1 Gallionellaceae bacterium | reverse complement strand
GGCCGTAGCCGCTACGTCATAACCGACCCGGCCGCGCCGCACTTTCTGACCTGTACGGTCATGGAGTGGCTGCCGGTGTTCACGCGCCCGGATGCCGTGCAAATTGTGCTGGATAGCTGGTCGTATCTGCGTGAACACGAGGGGTTGCGGCTTTATGGTTATGTGGTTCTGGAAAATCATCTGCACTTTGTCGCGCAGGCAGAGCACCTGGATTTGTGTGTGAGCCAGTTCAAGTCTTTTACCGCGCGCCGGATTATCGACCACCTTGAAGCGCACTCGGTCGAGCATCTATTGGCGCGTTTGCGTTTCGCCAAGCGGGCGCATAAGTCAGATCGGGAGTTTCAGTTCTGGCAGGAGGGTTCTCATGCTGAATTTATTTTTAGCGAGGCGATGATGCGGGAAAAGCTGGATTACATCCACGCCAATCCGGTGAAGCGGGGCTATGTGGACAGGGCGGAGCATTGGCGTTATTCCAGCGCGCGGAATTATGCGGGGGAAGCGGGTTTGATTGAAGTTGATCGGTGGGTTTGATTCTTGACGCGGAGCGTCACGGGCTGCGCTCCCACGCGGAGCGTGGGAACGATGGCACAATGGCGGAGCATGGGAACAATAACATGACACTAGAAAGGTTTAATAATGAGCAGCACTGAACACAAACAAACCGGCGCGGCCAAGACCGCGCGCAATCCGATTAAAATTATTCCGTTGCTGGAACGCCTGCGCAAGCCGGAATGGATACGCGTCAAATCCGGCAGCGGTCAGGGTTACCACGACGTGAAGCGGATGCTGCGCGAACACAAATTGCATACCGTGTGCGAGGAAGCTTCCTGCCCTAATATCGGTGAATGCTTTAGCAAAGGTACCGCCACGTTTATGATTCTGGGTGATCTGTGCACGCGGCGCTGCCCGTTCTGCGATGTGGGTCACGGCAAGCCGCTGCCGCCGGACATCAATGAACCGGCCAATCTGGCGCGATCGATCGCGCTGCTCAAGCTTAAATATGTGGTCATCACCAGCGTGGATCGCGATGATTTGCGCGATGGTGGCGCGCAGCATTTTGTCGATTGCCTGTCTGCCATCCGCGCCACTTCGCCGAATACCAAACTGGAAACGCTGGTGCCGGATTTTCGCGGGCGTCTGGATACCGCATTGAACATTCTGGCGCAAAGCCTGCCCGATGTGCTGAACCACAATATGGAAACCGTACCCCGTTTGTACAAGCTGGCGCGGCCCGGCGCTGACTATGCCCACTCGCTCAAGCTGCTGAAAGATTTCAAGGCACGCTTTCCGCACGTGACGACTAAATCAGGATTGATGCTGGGTTTGGGTGAAACGGACGAGGAAGTGCTGCAAGCAATGCGCGATCTGCGCGCGCACGATGTCGAGATGCTCACGCTGGGACAATACCTGCAACCTTCCGATGGGCACTTGCCGGTATTGCGCTATGTCCATCCCGACATTTTCAAAAAATTCGAACAAGCGGCGCTGGAAATGGGCTTTACCAATGCGGCCTGCGGGCCCATGGTGCGCAGCAGTTATCATGCGGATGAGCAGGCA
>JANPNS010000141.1:0-5804 GCA_031427575.1 Gallionellaceae bacterium | reverse complement strand
TTTGCCGCCATTCCTGCGGTGGTGGCTTACAACCGCTACGCGCATGATGTGACGCGCTTGTCCTCGCGCTTTGAAAGTTTCATGGAAGAATTTTCCAACGTGCTGCTGCGTCAGTCATGAGCAATCAACGCCGCTCTACCCACCCGCCGATGAGCCAGATCAATGTCGTGCCCTACATTGATGTGATGCTGGTGCTGCTGGTGATATTCATGATTACCGCGCCGCTGATGAACCCGGGGCAGATTGATTTGCCCAGCGTGGGCAAGTCGCTGGCGCCACCCATTGCGCCGCTGGAAGTCATTATCAGGAAAGATGGCACGCTGGCCTTGCGCGACCTCAGTCTGAGCGGACAGGAACAGGATGTGACACGCGCCAAATTGATTACCCTGCTCAAGCTGAAACAGACGCGCAACGCGAACCAACCGGTGGTGATTTCCGCCGACAAGGACGTGCGCTACGAAGAGGTGATCAATATCATGGACGTGTTGCAGCAGCAGCAGATCAAGAAAGTAGGATTGCTGGCGCAAACCAGGAGCCAATGAGCGCAATCGTGTATGCAGAGCCGTACAAACTGCCTGCCGGGATATTGGCGCTGGCGGTGCATGGTGCATTATTTGCGTTGCTGTATTTCGGCATCAACTGGCAAGCGCTGCCACCACAGGGCATGGTGGTGGATATTTGGGAAAGCCTGCCCGAGATCGGGCGCGCTCCCGTTCGGGATGTTTCTCCTCCAGTGGTGAAGCCCGAGCCGCCCAAACCGACAGCGCCGCCCAAAATGGTTGAGCCAATCAAAGTAGTTGAACCGCCCAAACCAGTTGAGCCAGCGCGGCCTAAGACGCCACCCAAAGCCGACATCGAGTTGGCCGACAAGCAAAAACAAAAAAAGGTGGATGCGCAGGCCGAGCTGAAGGCGAAAGCCGAACTGAAGGCACTAGCAGAACGCGAGGCACGAGCAGAGCGCCAGGCACAGGCAGAACGCCAGGCGCAAGCCGAGCGCGAGGCGCAGGCAGAACGGGAGGCACAAGCGGAACAGGAGCGCGCGCGAACTGAGCAGGCTGCCGCGATAGGCAAGATTGTCAATGAGTATATCGGGAAAATCAGGGCCAAAATAAAGCGCCACATCGTGGAGCCGCGTGACCTGCCGGCCAATATCCATGGAAAATTTAATATCACGGTATTGCCGGGCGGTTCGGTGCTGAATGTGAGGCTGGTCCGGTCTAGCGGCAACGCGGCATATGATAGCGCGGTGGAACGCGCCATATTAAAATCGCAGCCATTGCCCGTTCCGGAAGATGTGACGCTGTTCCAAAAATTTCGAGAGATTAATTTTCCCTTCTGTCCGGACAAAGGGAAAGGAAAATGTGAGGAGTAGTAACAATGAAAGTGTTGCGATGTTTCGGGATAATTCTCTTGCTGTGTGGTGTTACACCCGCCCACGCGGTATTGACCATCGAGATTATGGGAGCGGGCGAGCACCAGATCCCCATTTCCATTGTGCCGTTCGCGGGTGAAGAAAAACTCGCGCAGAGCATCAGCCAGGTTGTGGCAGCGGATTTAGCGCGCAGCGGATTGTTCCGCCTGGTTGATGGAGCGGGCAAGAGTCCGCATGAGCCGAACGAGGTGGTGTATGCCGACTGGATTAATGTGGATGCGTTGCTGATCGGCAGCGTGAAAGTGCAGCCGAATGGCCGGGTCGAGGCCAAAGTCCGTTTGCTGGATGCAGTCAAGCAGACTGAATTATTTGGTCAGGCAGTGTCCGCCAAGAATGATCAGCTGCGCGCCATCGGCCATCGTATCGCTGACTTGATTTATGAAAAACTTACCGGCGATGCGGGAGTGTTCAGCACGCGCATCGCTTATGTTAACCGGCAGGGCAAGCGCAACCGTTTGGTGGTGGCGGATAGCGACGGCTATGGCGAGCAGTCCGTGCTGTCGATCAACGAACCTATTATGTCGCCGACGTGGTCGCCGGACGGCAGCCACCTCGCTTATGTAAGCTTCGAGAATAATCATGCGGTGGTATATGCGCAGTCGCTGCTGACCAAACAGCGCGTGGTGCTGGCCAATTTTAGCGGCAGCAACAGCGCGCCGGCGTGGGCGCCGGATGGAAAGAATCTTGCCATCGTGCTGACGCGCGACGGCAGTTCGCAGATATATCTGGTGCGGCCGGACGGCAGCAACTTGCGGCGCGCCACATTCAGCGGCGCGATTGATACCGAGCCGAATTTTTCGCCTGACGGCCAATATTTGTTATTTACCTCAGATCGCGGCGGCAGCGCGCAGATTTACCGCATGCCGGTGGAAGGCGGGTCTGCCGTGCGCCAGACGTTCGAGGGCGGTAGTAATTTCTCGCCGCGTTACAGTCCGGACGGCAAGAGTTTCGTGTTCGCGCACTTCATTAATGGCAAGTTCTATATTGCTATGCAAGACTTCCAGAGCAAGCAGATGCAGCTACTGACCGATGGTGGATGGGAAAAGAAGCCCAGTTTTTCCCCCAACGGCAAGCTTGTTTTGTTTGCCAGTGAGGCGCGGGGTCGTGGTATATTAGCGACCGTTTCCAGCGATGGCCGGGTCAAGCAGAGGATGTTCCCGCAAGACGGGGATATACGCGAGCCGGTGTGGGGACCTTTTTTGAAACCGTAGTTTTGTGAGGAGATGTATATGAAGAATTTAGTGATTGCTGCGTTGCTGGTAACTCTGTTGGCCGCTTGCGCCAGCAAAAAGCCTGTGGAGCAAGTTGAAGAGCCCAAACCGACCCCGGTTGCCGTGGCCGAGCCCGAGCCCGTTGCAGCCCCTGAGCCAGCCTCGGCCCCTGTAGTGCCTGTGGCGGTTGACCCGCTGGACGATCCGGCCAGCCTGCTGGCTAAGCGCAGCATGTATTATCCTTTCGATGTGTATGCGGTACAGGACGCCGACAAACCGGCTGTTCAGGCGCATGCCAGGTACTTGGCAGAGCACCCGAACCGCAATATTCGTGTTGAGGGTAATGCCGATGAACGTGGCAGCAACGAATATAACCTGGCGCTGGGGCAGCGCCGCGCAGATGGCGTGAAGAATATGCTGGTTCTGGGCGGTGCCAAGAACAGCCAGATCGAAACGGCCAGCTATGGTGAAGAGAAACCGAGGGCGAGCGGGCATGAAGAAGCCGCATGGTCTCAGAATCGCCGTATCGACCTGATCTATAAGTAAGCTGAAAGTCAGTTGAACCTGCGCGCCTTGCTGTTTGCCGGATTGTGCGTTGTCGTGGGACAGGCCCAAGCGGGTCTGTTCAGCGATGATGAGGCGCACAAGCAGATTTGGCAACTTGAGCTGCGTATTGCCAAGCTGGAAGGAAAATTGCAGGAATCCGGCAAGCAGCTAACTGAAACCAGCAAGCAACAAACCCAGGCCATGTTCGATCTGCAAACGCAGATTGAGGTATTGAATACGGAGCTGCGCAAATTGCGCGGCCAGAACGAAGAATTGGTTCACAACCTGCAGGACGCAGAGAAGCGGCAGAAGGATTTCTACGTCGATCTGGATACGCGCATGCGTCACTTTGAAACGATCGAAGCGACCGCCCCGCCCGCAGTGCCTGTTGCACCTCAGCCCGCCAAGGCGCCTGATACGTCACTCGCAGAGGATGGCCCCGCCGCTGAGAATCGTGCTTATGAGGCGGCATATGGTCTGGCCAAGGCGGGCAGTCATCAGAAGGCTATTTTTGCCTTTCAGGATTTTCTGAAAAAATTTCCAGGGTCGGTGCATATTCCCAATGTTCATTACCAGATGGGCAGCGCTTATTTTGCGTTAAATGAATACAGGAGCGCATTGGACAGTTATCAGCTAGTGATACGCAAGTATTCCTACAGCCCGATCGTGCCGGATGCCATGCTTGGCGTTGCTGATTGTCAAAAAATTCTGGATGATAAGGCTTCGGCCAAGAAAACACTCATGCAAATCATCGCCAAATATCCTGGCAGCGAAACGGCAGACAAGGCCAGAAAACGCCTCAAGGCTATCAAGTAAAGGGCGCCATGCCTTCCTATTCCGCCAGCGGACAGCTGCGCATCACCGAAATATTCTATTCCTTGCAAGGCGAAACCAGTCGTGTTGGCTTGCCGACGGTTTTTGTGCGGCTGACCGGTTGTCCGATGCGCTGCACGTATTGCGATACTGCCTATGCTTTCAGCGGTGGGCATACCATGTCGATTATGGAAATTCTCAAGGAAGTGGCGCGCTATCCCACGCGCTATGTCACGGTTACCGGCGGTGAACCGATGGCGCAGAAAGATTGCCTGATCTTGTTGCGCGCCTTGTGCGATAAGGGTTATGAGGTCTCGCTGGAAACCGGCGGAGCACTGGATGTATCTGGAGTGGATGTGCGCGTGATGAAAGTGCTGGACATCAAGACCCCAGCCTCGGGCGAAGTGGAAAAAAACCTGTGGAGTAATCTGGCAACGCTGCATGAGCAGGATGAAATAAAATTCGTGTTGTGCGATGAGGCCGATTATCTATGGGCCAAACAAGTGTTGCGTGAGCGAGATTTGACTGGAAAATGCAGTGTGCTGTTTTCACCCGCGCACGATCAACTATCCCCTTCTGACCTGGCCGATTGGATATTGCGCGACAATTTGCCAGTGCGCTTGCAAGTTCAGTTACACAAACTGTTGTGGGGCAACCAGCCAGGAAAATGAAGGGGCACGTGAAAAAGGTCGTCGTGCTCCTCTCGGGCGGGCTGGATTCCGCCACCGTGCTGGCTCTGGCGCGGCAGCAGGGTTATGCCTGTTATGCGCTGAGTGTGGATTATGGTCAGCGCCATCATGCCGAGCTGGCGGCGGCACAACGTGTGGCCCAGGCGCTGGGTGCGCTGGAACAGCGCGTCATTAAAGTGGATCTGACTGGCTTTGGCGGCTCTGCCCTGACCGATATGCGCATAGCGGTACCAGTACGCGCTTCCACGGGAATTCCGCTGACCTATGTGCCGGCGCGCAATACCATCATGTTGTCGCTCGCGCTGGCCTGGGCAGAAGTGTTGCAGGCGCAGGATATCTATATCGGAGTGAACGCGGTCGACTATTCCGGTTATCCCGATTGTCGTCCCGAATATATCGAGTCTTTTGAGCGCATGGCCAACCTCGCCACCAAAGCGGCAATCGAGGGCAGACATTTATCATTGCACACGCCTTTACTGCACCTCTCCAAGTCTGAAATAGTCAAATTGGGTTCACAATTAGGAGTGGATTACAGCCAGACGGTGTCCTGCTATCAGGCAGATGAAGACGGCCGCGCATGTGCTGTATGCGACTCGTGCCGCCTGCGCCGCATGGGCTTCGATATGGCTGGATTAGCTGATCCGACGCGGTATAGCAAGGAATGAAGTGCGCGTTGTTGCGTTGACAGTGTGGGTCAAGTCCGTATAATGCGCGCTTCCTTAAGGGATGTGGGTCGTTAGCTCAGCCGGTAGAGCAGCGGACTTTTAATCCGTTGGTCGCCAGTTCGAATCTGGCACGACCTACCACAGTTTCAAGCGCGTTGTTCCGATGAGTTAAACCTCTGAACGTCGTAAACGTTTCACTGCCGCTTTAGCTCAGTTGGTAGAGCAACCGCCTTGTAAGCGGTAGGTCGTCAGTTCGAATCCGACAAGCGGCACCAATAGAATAAAGGCTTGCAGCGATGCAGGCCTTTTTCACATCAATCGGATTTATGTCCGTGTAGGCGCAGTGTAGGATTTTATGGGGCTACGCAGACTTCCCAAACCAATAAAAACCGCCGGGCTATCACAATGATTGGGTGGGTGGTATAGACAGAGTGGGGCACACCCTTTA
>JANPNS010000140.1:0-3487 GCA_031427575.1 Gallionellaceae bacterium | reverse complement strand
GCTGCGAAATTTTTTCCGCGCCTTGCATTTGGGCGAACTCTGAATTTTTAGAGGCGCCCTAACTTGAATGACGTTTTAATAATCGCCCGCCCGTCAGCAATTTTTTTCGGCTGCGGCTTCCAGGCATGGCCATAAATTACTTCAAAAGTGGCAGGCAGCTTGCCGTCGCGGCGCAAGCCTTCGTAATTCTCCAGCACCGCGTTCCACGCCCTCTTTCCCATCATGCCCTGCGCCCGCCCGGCAGTCACATTGTGCGCGCCTATGCCGCGCAAATCCTGCATCACCGCCTTGACGTCATTATAGGTAAGCGTGATGGTTTCCATGTCCATTACCGGCTCGGCAAAGCCGGCCGCCACCAGCATGTCGCCGATGTCGTGCATATCGGCAAAGCGGTTGATGTGATTGTAATCATCCGCGCCACGAAAAGCGGCGCGCAGTTCTTTCAGGGTATCCGGGCCAAAGGTGGAAAACATCAACAGCCCTTCCACTTTGAGCACGCGCTGCAGCCCGACAAAAGTCGCCGGTAAATCATTGCACCATTGCACGGTCAGGTTGGACCATACCAGCTCCATGCTATTGGCCGCCAGCGGCAATGCCTCGACATCGGCACAGAGATAACTTTGCTTGCCGCTGTGGAATAATTTGCGCCACCAGCTCGATTTATCGCGCGCGGCATGCAGCATGTTCTGCGCGATGTCGAGTGCGACGACATGCGCACTGACATAATGCTGCGCCAGTTGGCGTGTACCCCAGCCGGTACCGCTGCCTGCATCCAGCACGCGCGTCGGCTTGTGCTTCATGTAATCGAGCCGCTCCAGCATGCGGCTGCATACTTCGCGCTGCAACACGGCGGCGGCATCGTAACCATTAGCTGCGCGGTTGAAGGAGCGACGCAGCGCGCGTTTGTCAATGTCAAATTCGTTCATGCATAAACCCCATAAGGTGTTCCACAAAAATATCCGGGTGCGACAGGAAGAGCGCATGGGCCGCGCCTTTTATTTCCACCAGGCGCGCAGCGGGTAAAGCCTGCGCCAAATAGGCCGCAGTTGCGGGTGGAGTCAGCCTATCGCGTTCCCCTGCAATGACCAGAGTCTTATGCTCGATCTCTTTTAACTGAGCGCGTAAATCGGTATCACGCAATATTTCCAGGCCATGCTGCAATGCTGCACCATCCGGCTCGCCGCGACTGAACATGCGTTTTCGCACATCGGCCAGTAACTCGCGCTCGCGTTCACTGCCGTGCATTTGCAGCGCAACAAACCGGCGCAGGGTCTGCGCATAATCTTCCTGCAGCGCGACAGAAAATTCTGTCAGTGTTTCTGCTGCCATCGCGCACGGCCAATCGGGTCGTTGCACGAAGCAGGGTGTGGTCGCTACCAGCACCAGACGATTAACTTGTTGTGGATGATGCATCGCCCAGCGCAAGGCGATTTGGCCACCCAGTGACCAACCACAAACGGTAAGTGGCTCGTTGCATTGTGCGGATAATTGGTCAACGATAGAATCGAGATGTAGGTCGGGTTTCAACCCGACAAAGCTCTGTCTGGATAAATCCCGACCTACATTGAACCCATGCCCCGGCAAATCCACGCAATGCACGCGAAAATGCTGAGCGAGTTGAATAGCCACATGCTCCCAAATACCGCCGTGCATGCCCCAGCCGTGAATCAACAGCAACGGCGCGCCTTGTCCATAACTTTCAACGTGCAAGCTCATGCAGAGCTTCAGCCAAACGAGTGACATCCGCTGTGCTGTGCGCAGAGGATAAAGTGATGCGCAAACGCGCTGAGCCCTGCGGCACGGTTGGCGGACGGATTGCCGCCACCCAGATGCCGCGCGCGCGCAATTCTGTGCTCAAGTTTACTGCCGCCTGATTGTCGCCAACCAGCAAGGGTTGTATCGCTGTCCCGGATGGCATCAACTGCCACGGCAAATTTTTCAGGCCGTTGCGCAGTTGGGCGATCAATTGCTTCAGGTGAGCACGGCTTTCCTCTGCCTGAGCTATCAATTGCAGGCTCTCCAGCAACGCAACAGCCAATGCAGGTGGCGTAGCCGTGGTGTAAATATAGCTGCGCGCATGGTTGATGAGGGTACCTATCACCACCTGCTCGGCTGCGACGAATGCGCCAAACACACCCGCTGCTTTGCTCAAGGTTGCCATGTAAATGATGCGTGGCGAATCCAGGTTAAAGCAGGACAAAGAGCCGCGTCCCTGTTCGCCTGTTACCCCAAAACCATGCGCGTCATCCACCAGCAGCCAGGCATCATATTGTTCACACAGCGCCAGCAATTCCGGCAGAGGCGCTAGATCGCCATCCATGCTGAACACTGCGTCGGTAATGATCAGCTTGCTCCCGCTGTGCGTTTCTTGCAGCAGTTGCGCGAGATGCGCCATGTCGCAGTGCCGGTAGCGCTTTATTTTGGCGTGCGATAGAAGCATGCCATCGTTGAGGGACGCATGATTCAATTTGTCACAAAATACCGTATCACCCCGTCTGACCAGCGCCTGCACCACACCCAGATTGGCCAGATAGCCGGTGGAAAATACTAATGCTGCGGGCTTACCGACAAATGCAGCAAGTTGAATTTCCAGTTCATGATGGGCATGGAAATGGCCGCTGACTAGATGGGATGCGCCCGCGCCAACGCCATATTGCTGCGCGCCTTGTTGCAAGGCGGAGATCAACTGCGAATGATTTGCAAGGCCGAGGTAGTCGTTGCTGCAAAAAGAAAGATACGGTTTGTTGTCCACCGTGATGTGCGGTGATTGCGGACTTTGTAGCGCGTGCCGCTGGCGCAGCAATCCCTGTGCGACGCGCTCGTTCAACTCATTTTGTAATTCAGTGAAAGGCATTTTTTGCCACAGAGGACACAGAGGACACAGAGAAAAGCACCCCCTGTTTTTGTCTTTCTCTGTGTGCTCTGTGATCTCTGTGGCTAATGTTGTTCTGCAAACGGATACATGCCCAGCTTGTCGAGCAGCGCACGATCGCGCTCCACCTCAGGATTACCGGTGGTCAGCAACTGCTCGCCATAAAACATGGAATTGGCGCCCGCCAGAAAACACAACGCTTGCACCGCGTCGCTCATCTGCTGCCGTCCGGCGGACAAACGCACGCGTGCGGCCGGCATGGTGATGCGTGCCACCGCGATAGTGCGTACAAAATCCAAGGGGTCGAGCGCTTCTGTATCGGCCAATGGGGTTCCTTCGATCTTCACCAGCAGGTTGATCGGCACACTTTCCGGATAGGGGTCGAGATTGGCCAGTTGCGCAATCAGACCGGCGCGTTGGGTGATGTTCTCTCCCATACCTACAATTCCTCCGCTGCACACATGCATACCTGCTTTGCGCACGCGCGCCAGGGTATCCAGCCTGTCCTGGTAATCGCGGGTAGAGATAATGTCGCCATAGAATTCCGGCGCGGTGTCCAGATTGTGGTTGTAGTAATCCAGCCCCGCATCGCGCAATTGCGCCACATTCTCATCG
>JANPNS010000139.1:0-4301 GCA_031427575.1 Gallionellaceae bacterium | reverse complement strand
AGAATTGACACCGTCCCTACAAGCTTTTCAATAACACCTTCACCGCACCACCCCCTCCTTCATTCGGTGCCGCTTCACAAAATGCCAGCACTTCCGCACACTGCGTCAGCCAATGACGCACCCGACTTTTCAATATCCCTTCCCCGCCTTCGGTATGCCGTCCCTTGCCGTGTATGACACACACACAGCGCAGTCCATGCTGGGTTACTTCATGCATAAATTCCAGCAGCAGTTTGCGTGCTGCATCGCTGCTAAGACCATGCAGATCGAGGCTGTCTTGCAGCGGCCACTGCCCGCGTCGCAGCTTGCGCAGTGTCATGCGCGAAATGCCGGGGCGCACAAACTCGGTCAGCAGCCTGTCTTCAGCGCCATGGTCAGACAGGGTATCCCGGATTTGTGCGGGCGCAGGGAGACTGGATGAATGCGGGGGCTTGGTTGATTTAACAGTTGGTGTGCGGTTGGAAGGTGGCAAGGGAATAATGCCATCCAGCGCCTGCCGGAACAACACATCATCAACCGGCGGCGGATCTCTGAGTTTTTTCATGGCTGATTGTTGAGTCCACTGGGTACCTCTAAAAATTCAAAATCCTAAGCGAGACAAGGCGCGAAATAAAGTCCGCGCAACCCATCTATTTTGATATGTAAGCGTTAAAATTTATTAAGCAACGCAGTATCGCGACGGAGTTTGGATTTTTAGAGGTGCCCATAAGAAAGATGTCCTAACTTAAGGAGAGTATTTAATGAACGCTGATCGCATTGTACGTATCGTCGCAGGATTTTTTATCCTGCTATCCCTGTCGCTGGGGGTGGAAGGCAGTCCCTTGTTCGTGAGCAAACAATTCTTGTGGTTCACTGTTTTTGTCGGATTGAATCTGTTGCAGAGCGGTTTCACCAGCATCTGTCCGCTGAACAACTTGTTGGCAAAGTTCGGGATTAAAAATAGTTGCTGAGCAGAGCGCCGCCCAGTTCGACACGCTGATCCCATATTGAAGGATGCCCTCAATAATCAGCTGCAACGCCTTGGAACATTAGCTATTGCGGGTTGGGAACTGACTCTACCCAGCATTAATTTTCGGTTTTAAATTGACAGGGCTTTCGCTAACCATCGATTTCGACGAAAATAGCGGCCAATTCATTCAGGGCTAGCTGAAAATACATGCAAAAAAAGAATAGCTTTACCTATGAGGAGCTGCTTGCCTGCGGTCGGGGCGAATTATTTGGGACAGGCAACGCGCAATTGCCATTGCCACCGATGCTGATGTTCGACCGCATCATTTCGATTACCAAGGATGGCGGGAAGTATGGCAATGGCCAGATCGTTGCTGAACTGGACGTGCGGCCCGACCTGTGGTTTTTTGCATGCCACTTTGCCGGCGACCCGGTGATGCCTGGCTGTCTGGGACTGGATGCCATGTGGCAACTGGTGGGCTTTTTCCTGGGCTGGATGGGGGGGCCGGGACATGGCCGCGCGCTGGGTGCCGGCGAAGTTAAATTTAGTGGCCAAGTACTGCCAACGGGTAAATTGGTCACCTACACCATCGATCTTAAGCGCGTCATAATGCGTAAGCTGGTAATGGGCATCGCAGATGCGAGCATGGCGCTGGATGGGCGAGAAATATATGTGGCAGGCGATTTGCGCGTGGGTTTGTTCACGCGCACAGACCATTTTTAATAATAGCTAATTTGGGAGAACGCGAACATGCGTCGTGTCGTTGTCACAGGAATGGGGATAGTCTCCAGCTTGGGTAATAGTAAATCTGTGGTTCTTGACAGCCTGCGTGCAGGCCGTTCCGGCATTGTATTTAGTCAGGAATATGCAGATCATGGCTTGCGCTCCAATGTTTGCGGTGCTATTCGATTGAATGCTGTTGAATTGATAGACCGCAAGTTAATGCGCTTTATGGCCAACGGCCATACCTACGCCTGGGTAGCTTTGCAGGAAGCGATAGCCGATGCCAACTTGCCGCCGGAGCTGGTATCTAATGTTCGTACCGGACTCATAGTGGGTGCGGGGGGCACCTCCACCGAAAGCATGCTGGAAGCAACCAATATTTTGGCGGAGAAAGGCATACGCCGTGTTGGCGCTTATATGGTGACCAAAACCATGTCGAGTGGCGTGGCAGCATGCCTGGCTACGGGTGCAAAGATTAAGGGTGTCAACTATGGCATTAGCTCGGCGTGTGCCACCAGCGCGCACTGTATTGGTAATGGCGTGGAACAAATCCAGATGGGCAAGCAGGATATCGTGTTTGCCGGCGGTGCGGAGGAAGAGCATTGGACCATGGCTTTCCTGTTCGACGCCATGGGCGCACTTTCAAGTAAATATAACGACACTCCGCAAAAGGCCTCGCGCACTTACGATGCCAATCGTGATGGTTTTGTAATCTCTGGCGGCGGCGGCATTGTAGTATTGGAAGAGCTCGATCACGCAAAAAAGCGTGGCGCAAAAATTTATGCTGAAGTTGTTGGTTATGGCGCCACTTCCGATGGCCACGACATGGTTGCGCCAAGTGGTGAGGGAGCGGCCAGGTGCATGATTATGGCATTGCAGGGAGTCGAGGGGGGGGTGGATTACATCAATACCCACGGCACCAGTACGCCGGTCGGTGATATAAAAGAGCTGGAAGCGATTCGCGCTGTGTTTGGCGACAAGATGCCGGCCATAGCCTCGACCAAATCACTTTCAGGCCATGCGCTGGGCGCGGCAGGAGTGAATGAATCCATTTACACCTTGCTGATGATGGAAAATAATTTTATTGCGGCTTCAGCCAATATTGAAACCCTGGATGTTGCTGCTGAGGGTCTGCCTATCGTTCGCCAGCGCATTGACAACGCCAATATTCAAACGGCGATGTCGAATAGCTTCGGCTTTGGCGGTACAAATGCCACGCTGACGTTCTCGACCAGACGCTTGTAGCATGCATGTGGTGCGGGGCAAGGGTACCCCTAAAAATTCAAAACCCTAAGCGAGACAAGGCGCGAATAAAAAATTGCGACGCTGCATATATACGATATGTAAGGAGTAATTTTTTGCCTCGAAGAGGTTCTCGCACCCGCAGGGTGTGAGCAACGCAGTGTCGCGACGGAGTTTGGATTTTTAGAGGTGCCCATGAATAAAATTATAAAATACAGCCTATGGTCAGTCAGCTTGGTGGCGGTTACTGCGCTGTCCGGTGTGGCCTACATCGCCGCAACCCTCAATCCTAATGATTACAAGGCGCAGATTATCCAGCTGGTGCAAGACAAGAAGCAGCGCACCCTCAAGCTGGATGGTGATATCAAGCTGGTGTTCTTCCCCAGTATAGGCGTCAATCTTGGCAATCTGTCCCTGTCAGAATTTCAGAGCGACCATGAGTTTCTCGCTGTCGACAGCGTGCGCGTATCGCTGGCGTTGTTGCCGCTGCTGGCAAAACAACTCGTGGTGGACGAGGTGGTGGTCAGGGGTTTGAAAGTGGGCTTGATCAAGTTCAAGAACGGCCACACCAACATCGACGACCTGTTGACCAAGGAAGAGAGCAAGTCCGAAGGCCAGCTGGTGAAATTCGACATCGCATCGGTGCATTTGGAAAATTCCGGGCTGAGCTATCGCGATGAAACAACACGCGCGCAGTATGCGCTGCAAGACCTGAGACTGCACACCGGACGCATCGCCAACAACGTACCGTGCAAGATTGATTTTTCCGCATTGATTCAGACTAGCCAACCCAAGCTGGATATTGCCATGCAACTGGCGACTACGCTTACTTTTGATTTGCAGCAGCAGCTATATCAAATGGAAGATATGAAATTGCAGGTCAAGGGCATGGCGCTCGACATCAACAGCCTGGTGTTACAGGCCAGTGGCAATGCCAGCGCCAAGCTGACCACACAGGAATTCACGGCCAGAAAGTTGGTGGCGTCGGCAAGCGGCGTGAGAGGCAAGGACGCCTTCGATGCCAAGCTGAATATACCGGCGTTGAATATGACCAAGGACAAGTTCTCCGGCGACAGGCTGACTTTGGATGCCAAGCTGCGCGGCGCAATAGGCGATATCGCGGCCAGCTTTACTTTGCATGACCTGGCCGGTAATGCGCAATTGTTCAAGAGCAGCGCGCTTACGCTGGAATTGGAGATGAAGCAGCCCGACCAAGTGTTTAAAGTGAAACTTGACTCGCCCGTGACCGGCAATTTTGAACAGCAGCAGCTCAACTTTTCCAAACTCACGGTGGCAGTAAATGCCAGCGGTGACAAGCTGCCGAATAAATCGATCAGCAGCGAAATGAAGGGAAGCGTGCAATTGGATGGAAGCAGGCAGAGTGTGC
>JANPNS010000138.1:0-2699 GCA_031427575.1 Gallionellaceae bacterium | reverse complement strand
CAATTTAGAAAGGAATTAACCATCACAATTTCAAAAAATAGGGAACTTGCAGGATGGGTGGAGCGCGGGCGTCTCGCCCGCAGCGGACAGGATGTCCGCGTTCCCAGACGCTATCAAAAAAACAGAGAGCATCATGGCATTCATGCTGATCGTTAACAATTACGCACCCGATAGATGCGCTGCATTTACTCGTGCAGAAACTGGGCAAAAAAATGATGACGCTTGAATCGCAGCATTCGGGGCATCCAGCGCGACCCATCCTAGTGGTGGAAGATAACCCCATGGACTTGGATTTCATGTTGCAAGCCTTCGAGGAAAACAACGTCGCCAATCCAGTACGCATCTGTCGCGATGGCGAGGAGGCGGTACAGTACATTGATGCCCACCTGTCGCCCGACGACCCGGAACTGCCGCTGTTGGTGTTGCTGGATTTGAAGCTGCCCAAGGTGGATGGTCTCGATGTGTTGCGCCATGCGCGGCTGCATCCGGTGTGGAAACAAGTGCCCATCGTGGTGGTCACCACTTCGTCCGAGAGCTCGGACATTTCCCGCGCCTACGAGCTAGGGGGCAATTCCTTCATCGTCAAGCCGGTGGATTTCGTATCGTTTGCCGAGGTGGTCAAGCACATCAAGGTTTACTGGCTGCTGGTCAACCATCCGCCTTTCCCCAGCGCGAAACCGGGAGCATAGCCTATGACCCTAGCCCACTCAGAAACCAGCCTGCGCGTCCTGTACGCCGAGGACAACCCGCAGGACGCGGACCTGACCCGCAGCCATCTACTCATTCATGCGCCGGAATTTGCACTGGAAATTGCCGCCACCGGGCAGGCCTGTTTGGAACGGTTACACACGGGTCACTGGGATGTGTTGTTGCTCGATTATCGCCTGTCCGACATGGAAGGGTTGGCTGTGCTGCGGGCGCTGATTAGTGCTGGTTTGCAGATTCCGGTAGTGCTGGTGACAGGCTCTGGGGACGAGAATCTGGTATTGCAGGCGTTGCGTCTGGGTGCAGCCAATTATGTGCCTAAATCCGGCAATTACCTGAATACATTACCGGCGGTATTGCACGACGCAATCAAGGAACACCAGTGGAAACGGGAGCAGGGGTTGGCAGCCATGCTTCCGGTCAAGATACTGTATGTCGAAGATACACCTAGGGACGTGGAGCTCACCCTGCGGCATTTCGCCAACACCGCACCCAATTTTGTGATGGATATCGCCGCAACCAGCATCGAGGCACTGCTGCGCTTGGGGCAAACCCCAGAATATGATCTGATGCTACTTGATCTAAACCTGTCCGACCAAAACGGATTGGATGTGGTGCGCGAGTGCCAACGCCTCGGTCTGAGCTTGCCACCTTTTGTGGTGCTTTCAGGCAAGGGCAGTGATGCTGTCGTAATCGCTGCCCTGCAATTGGGTGCCGCCAATTACATCATCAAGCGCGATGGATACCTCAAGGAGCTGGTCTATACCATAGATCAGGTCATCGCCCAGATCCGCCTCAACCGTGCCAATCAGCAATTGCATAATGAATTGAGCGAACGCAAACAGGTAGAGGCTGCACTACGCGAGAACGAGGTGCAATTGCGTCTGGCGCTGAGCGAGCTGCGCCAGCGTGAAGACACCATACTAAAACTGGCCACGCATGATGAGCTAACCGGCTTGCCCAATCGCCGCCTGTTTTACGACAGACTCACCATGGCCATAGCCGACGCGCGCCGCAACAATCGCAACGCGGCCGTGGTGTTTATTGACCTGGATCATTTCAAAGACGTGAACGACACCTTGGGACATCAGGCGGGAGATGCTTTTCTGATCGCCATCGCCGAGCAGCTTAAGACCGTGCCGCGCGAAATGGACACGTGTGCCCGCATGGGCGGCGATGAATTCGCTCTGGTTTTATCTAATCTGGAGAGCCGTGAGCAGGTCAGCGTTGTGACCCAGCGGGTGCTCGATACCTTGAATAGAGAATTCATCATTGATGGCGCTTGCCTCATTGCTTCAGCCAGCCTGGGTGTGGCTATTTTTCCAGACGACGCGCAAGATACTTCTCAATTGCTGCGCTGTGCCGACATCGCCATGTACCGCTCCAAGGGAGCGGGTCGCAACACTTGCCGTTTTTGGGATAACGACCTGGATGCCACCCGACCAGCCAGCTTTTTTGCAAACGCCCCTGTTGCAGACAACAAGCCATGAGCTCCATACCCAATATTCACTTATCCCTGCGCCCACCCAAGGTGAGTGACATAAACGTGCTGCGCCACGCTCACATATAACGGAGTCTGCCAACATGACCGTCACCCTGCATGTGCTCTACGCTGAAGACAACCCACAGGATGCGGATATCACGCGCCAGCACTTCGCCTTGAACACACCCGACATCCAGCTTGAAATAGTGGGCAGCGGTGCGCGTTGCCTTGAAAAGCTGGCCAGTGGGAACTTCGATTTGTTGCTGCTCGACAACCACCTGCCCGATATGGACGGCATAGACCTACTCGCCCGGCTACACGCCGATGGGATGCGGATACCAGTAGTCATGGTGACCGGGGTGGGTGATGACGAAACGGTCGCACGCGCCCTGCGCACCGGTGCCGTTGACTACATAGCCAAATCGGGAAATTATCTCGCCACGCTGCCCGGCATTCTGCGCGGCTGGGTGGCGCGCACGCAAGCGCGCTGGCCGCTGGACGAACAAGGCGT
>JANPNS010000137.1:0-2437 GCA_031427575.1 Gallionellaceae bacterium | reverse complement strand
GCCGAGGGGCGATGATTTATCGGGTATCTGTTTCTTTACTATTTTCATTTCGTACTTGATGGCGTTTCCCGCGACAGGTGAGACAGGAGCGCCAATCCGAACATCGGGTTTCTGCGCATCTTGGCTGGCGGCGTTGTCGCTTCCGCAGGCACTTATGCAGAAGCATGTTATAACCAGGGCGTATTTCTTCATGGTGATCTGCATCCTACTTCTTGGCCGAAAACGCGTTGTATGCCTGCTGCAGCCTGACATCATATTTGTTTTCGGCATATTTCGGTCCATTGTAGTTCTTGGCAAAGGCAGGCCAGTCTTTTGAACGTAACTGTGCATCCATACCCGTAGCCTTCAGAAAGTTTACAAATGAACCAAGCTGATAGGATTCTGCTTTATGCATATCAGCGACAAAGGCCTCTACTGACGCATAACCTGCCTTTGTGTAATTAAACCCCATGATCTGAAATCTGCCCCAAGACGCTGATTTCATCGCTGCCGATGCATCCAGTGACTTTGCCGTATTGTAGCGTCCGTATTCTGCGGCCCCACCGACGTAGTTCGCCTTGGTCCACTTGGGGTGCGACAAAGTGGGATGTGTTTTGTCATACTTTCCCTGCGTAAACTTCGAGAACCAATGTCCTTCAAATAGAATCTTGGGCTTACCATTCTCCAGAAAACCGGAACCTTTACTTTCTACAGCCGACACCGCCTTTATCGTTGCCATCTCAACAGACAAGAGAGTCGCGGCATTTTGATAGTCCCCTTCAGTTAGTGCCATGACTACTTTCTCGTCTTTAGCATCGTACTCTGATGCCCTTAATGACAACAAGAATTGTTGGACAATAAGCAAAAGCTGGTCGAATGATGCACTGCCATTTACCTGCCCAGATGAGCTTCCGGCTGTGTCCATGAGCATTTGCATGGTTTTTCCATTTGGTTCTACGCATCCATCTGCCGTTGAAGACCCAACACGTTTTTTTTGAAATACCAGAATCATGCCGATGGTAGCTGGTCCGCAATAGCCATCGGTTTTTAAAGGCAGATGCGGTGACAGATATCTCAGGTTTTTATTGAGCAGACTTTGAACCACGAGAACATCATTAAACAGGTTTCGTCCTTTATTTCCCACAGAGCTGCTGATGGTAGCCATTAGAATGAGTCCTTATTCTGAATTTTGATTTGAACGCGGGGTCGGGGGTCGTGGTCAGATCACAGTTTCCGCTAATATTAGGCAATATTGTGTTCTGACCACAGCTTGCACTGCAAGCCTCCCATATCAGCACCACCCCGGCGCATTATTCATCCCCCTCCAACAACCGCAAAATCACCCGCTCCGCCACCGTCCGCCCCGGCGGGATAAACAGTTCCACCACCTTCACCCCCAGTACCTGTGCGATCTTCTCCAGATCGTCGAGCAGTACCACGCCTACCTCGCACTCGACCGCCCACACCCGCGCCGGCGCCAACCTGGCCGCGACCGCCAAGGAGTGGGTGGAATGCAGGTTCAGAAACATCAATACCTTGAGTTTGCGTGCCAGTATCCGCCGCGCCCCTTCGACTAACGGATTCACCACCGCACCAGACCTTAGCTCTTCGCGCGCAATACAAAGCCCACAAGGTGCCGCCACCCCCAGGTACACCTGCGGCCCCTGAACCCTGAGCACTTGCATCTGGATCGACCCACCGGCAAAAAGCTGCTCGACCGGGGTGCCCGGATCGAGGCTCGGGTGCGGGTAGATGGCAATGGATTGACCAGGGTTACGGGTGAAGAAGAGCATGCTTTCCTTCCTGTGGTGTTGCCGTTCCTTCTTTGTGCATATATGAACAGAGCATAGCACGCAATTGTACACATGTGAACAATTGCCTATGTTGATATGTGCTACATGTCACTTGCTGAAATACTTGCTCAAAACCTGAAATCCAGGCGAGGCGATCTTACCCAAGACGCCTTCGCGCGGAAGCTAGGGATAAGCCGTCCCACGCTCACACGGCTGGAAAGTGCCGCGCAGAACACCACGATCAATACGCTGGAACAGATTGCAAAATCCTTGCGTTGCAACGTATGCGACTTGCTCAAGGTGATGACAGAGGGAAAAATGAGTAAGTAGCCTGGATGCGGAAGTCGATCAGCACACGAAGCTACGCCCATTTTCTCGCTTGCCTGCGCAAGGAGCGCGAAAAGGCGGGGGTCTCCCAAGATGAGATGGCGACACGGCTGGGGGAAACTCAGTCCTTCGTCAGCAAATGCGAACGCGGCGAACGGCGGATGGATATCGTGGAACTACGCGAGTTCTGCAAAGCGATGGGGCTGACATTGGAAATGTTTGTGAAACAGCTAGAACGTAGCGTGCGCTAGCGTTCCCTGCTTTCAAGTAAATAGCCCAGATGCAGCACCAGCAGAATCCGGGCTACTCTTACTCTTATTGAGATAGCGGCCTTTTTG
>JANPNS010000136.1:0-2948 GCA_031427575.1 Gallionellaceae bacterium | reverse complement strand
CGCATGAAATACCATGCAACGAGTGCCAGCAGAATGAGGGCGGCAATAACAGCCATGCGGCGCAATGGAAGGCCGCTCTTGTTAGGTTGTGGCAATGCCATTCCGTCTCCTGACAAAAATTTCTGCTGAACTGTCTCGAATTTTGCTGGCGCGGGCGCTGCCAACAGGCGGGTGTATGGTGCTGATGAGACGAATCGAACGTCCGACCTACTGATTACGAATCAGTTGCTCTGCCAACTGAGCTACATCAGCGCACTGCGGGAACTATAAATACTTAGGCTGGACGGACGCGCACCACTACATCAACACCTTCGGTAACCATGCCTGCGGGAAGGGGGGGCAGACTGCTAATGGTAATTTCATCATCAGGAATATCTGATAACTCGCCGCTCACCACGTCGTAAAAATGGTGATGTGCTTCAGTGTTTGAATCATAAAAAATTTTGCTCGGATCAACCATCACTTCTCGCACCAAGCCCTTTTTTACGAAAAGCTTTAAGGTGTTATAGACCGTAGCCTTGGAAGCATAAGCATGATGCGCATCAATCTGCGCCTGGATCTGGTCGGCAGACAAATGCTGGCACTTGGCAAATAACACTTGCGCAATGTCGATACGCTGCCTGGTCAGGCTGACGCCATGTCGTTGCAACAGCTTGACTGCATCTTCGCGCAGGGTGATCGGTATTGATTTCATGGGCAAGATTATAAAACAATAATGAAACAATGTCTAAGCACCCCACCCGGCACGATAAGGTGCGACATCGAACGGTTGCGGCGCGCCCGTCATCTCATTTAGCAGAATTTCAACACTGGCCGGTGCCATGGTCACGCCATAGCGAAAGTGGCCGCTGTTAATGTAAAGATTATCGAGTTGCGGGTGACGCGCGATGGTAGGGATATTGCGCGGCGAGGCAGGACGCAGGCCAGCCCACTGCTGCAGCACCGGCATGTCGTGTAATTGCGGCAACACGTTCTGGGCGCGTTTGAATAAATTGTCACGTGCAACGCGAGTTGTCTGCTTGTCAAAGCCCACATCTTCCAGCGTGCTGCCGACCAACAAATGGCCATCGCGGCGCGGAATTAAATATAAATCCTCTTGCACCACAATATGCCGCAAGGGCGGCACAGCAAACTTGAACAACAACATTTGCCCGCGCATCGGTTTAATGTCCAGCTGCAAGGCATGTTGCCCCAGCACCTGTTTACTCCACGCCCCGGCGGTGACTATATAATTTTCTGCACGGTACGCGCCTGTTGATGTGGCAAGCATCTGCACGTAGCCATTTCCAGCCTCGATACCGCGTACCGCGCATTGCTCAACTATGCGCCCGCCTAGCGTTTCTACCCGGCTGCGCAAGGCGCGCAGCAAGCGCGGATTACGCACTTGCGCAACTTGCGGCAGGTACAGCACATCACCGTGGATGGGCAAGGCATAGTCTGCGGCACTGGCCGGGCATAGCGTGACCTGATGCGCCGCACACCACTGTTGCGCCACCTGCGCATCGAACGGTGGCAACACCAGCATTCCGCTCATCTCGTATTCTGTATCAATCCCGCTCGCGGCCTGTAAGCCAGCCGCCCACGCAGCGAATATAGTTGCGCTATGGCTGGTCAGTCGTGTCACTTCATCCGGATAATCCCACGGGCACAACGGCGACAAAATACCACCTCCTGCCCAAGACGACTCCTGCCCGACTGCGCCGCGTTCCAGCACCGTCACCGCCGCACCTTGTGCCAGCAATCTCTCGGCTGTGGCCAGGCCGATAATGCCCGCACCAATCACAATAAAATCCTTATTCCTGCCATTCATTCTGGTGCCTTGCGTGTGAATTGTTGATAAGATTTTGGAGTGCGTCGGCATGATACTCTAGCAATGTGCCTTGCCATGTACGCAACGCTCTCTTCATGAACTTGCCTGGGAGAAATATTATGAGCCGAGCATTAATATTCGTCTGCGGGATACTACTCTCAGCTCCGCTGTGGGCGGCTGACGAGATCAAGGATATTCCGACCCGTTCGGGCGTCACGCAGCGTCTGCTGTTGATCAAGGCGGAACGGCCAGTAGCCGTGCTGGTGATGTTCGCCGGGGGCGACCGGGCACTGGGCATACGCAAAGATGGTGGTTTGCAGTGGGGCGGAGCCAGCCTGCTGCTGCGCACCAGCCCGCTTTTTGTACAGCGCGGCTTTACCGTTGCCATTGTGGACATGCCCTCTGACCGGCTGACGGAAGCTATCGGCAATTTCCGCGAGAGCACGGAACATGCGCAGGACATTGCAGCAGTTATCGATTTCCTGCGCCGCGACAGCGGGCTCCAGATATGGCTCATGGGTACCAGCAGTGGCACTACATCGGTGTTGAATGCAGCAATCCATTTGCAAAAGCATGGGGCGGACGGGATCGTATTGACCACCGGCATCGCTGCCGATTCGGGCAGCCCGCTGACCACACAGCTGGACGAAATCCGCGTGCCTACACTGCTGGTGCGCAAGGGCGACCCGTGTCACCCCGCGCAGAGCGGCGATGCCACCGGCATCATAGCGGCTCTCAAAAATGCGCCCAAGGCGGAAGAACTGACCGTGCAGAGTATCGTGGATAAAGGCGCAGACCCGTGCAACATTCCGCCTGTGCATGGCTATCTCGGCATGGAAAATCAGCTGGCAGATAAAATTTCAGGCTGGATTAAAACCATGCTGCGCCGACAAAATTTCATTTAGCCCGAAAAATGAAGCTTGCTTTTTGATTATGCAACCGCCTGACTGAGCGCTTTCGGCAACGGGAAGACTACATTTTCGGTGATGCCGTCCAATTCCTGTACGCTCGCAGCACCCAACTGCAGCAACCGGGCAATCACGTCCTGTACCAGCACTTCCGGTGCGGAAGCTCCCGCGCTAATACCGACATGGAATTTTCCGGTTAACCATTCCACCTTGAGTTCGCTGGCAGTATC
>JANPNS010000135.1:0-2406 GCA_031427575.1 Gallionellaceae bacterium | reverse complement strand
GGCTGGTGTAGAGGTGTTGTGGTTCCGCAAGGAAATCGGGCGCTTCAGCCTGCAGCGCTATCATCTGCGTCGACTGCATCGCAAGCTGGCACTCATCGATGAGCAAACCGCCTTTGTAAGCGGCATCAATATCATCAATGACCTTTCGGAAGGTATGGACGCGCCCCGTCTTGATTATGCGGTAGAAGTTGAGGGCGAGGTGGTACGCGATATTCATGTTGCCATGCGGCGCTTGTGGCTGCTGGTTGCATGGACGCATTTCCACCGGCTTGGGGAACGCGACAAGATCCGTCTGTTACATCATGCTTCCGCGCAAAAGCAGGTTGTATTCCTCACACGCGACAGCTTGCGCCATCGACGCGACATTGAGCGTGCCTATCTCGATGTCATTGCCGACGCGCAGCACGAAATTATCATCGCCAACGCCTATTTCCTTCCCGGGCGGAAATTCCGCCGCGCCTTGCTGGATGCGGCACAGCGCGGCGTGCGCGTGGTGTTATTTTTGCAGGGCAAGGTGGAATACCGCCTGCAGCACTATGCCACGATGGCACTGTATGACCAGTTGCTGCACGGCGGAATTGAAATATACACATATCAAGCCAGCTTCATGCACGCTAAGGTGGCGGTGGTGGATGGGGAATGGGCGACAGTCGGCTCCTCCAATATCGATCCGTTCAGTCTGTGGCTGGCACGCGAAGCCAACCTGGTGGTGCGCGATAGCGCATTTGCTGCGCGCCTGCGCGACGATTTGCTCGCCGAGATGCAACACAGATCGCACCGGCTTGTGCCATCAGTGTGGCGTAAATTGAATATTTTCGGCTGGCTGGTGATGCGCCTCAGCTATATCCTGGCGCGTCTTCTGAGCGGAGTGCTGGTTTATCACAAGGAGCGGGATGATATTTGACCGCCTGGCGGTCATCCGGAATGCCAGAAGCGGACTTTGTAACTGGTATTCCTTGTGAACAACAATAAATTGTTACAAGAACTCCGCGCTGCCACCATTACGGATGCCGTGACCGGAAAAATTCAAGTGGCATAGCCAGGCAAGATTCAGTAAACCTTGACCTGAATCCTTATTTGGCACACAATTTGGTATCTTTTTTGGCTCTTATTGGGGAATGATCATGGAACACTTATTAGCGACTCGCTCAGTCAGTATCACCGAACTTAAACGCAGCCCCAGTGCCATCATTGAGCAGGCGGGCGATGAAGCCGTCGCAGTGTTAAACCATAACCGTCCGGCGGCGTATTTATTACCCGCCGCGACGTATGAAGCGATGCTGGATCGTTTGGATACGGATTATCTTCGTAAGGCAATTCAACTTGGCAGGGAGAGCGGTGCCAGCATTCCTGCCGATGAAGTATTCGCTGAATTGGAAGCACGCTATGGGAGCATGAGAACGACCGAGGCTAAGGTTGCTTAATGACCAAGTTAGCTTTTTCTCCTGCGGCGGTTAGAGATCTGAAAGAGATTGGTGATTACATTTCCGACAAGGATAATCAACTTGCCGCGCAACGATTTGTGGCGCGCATCAAAGCAAAATGCGTAGCTATGGGAAATCACCCGTTAATTTACCCAAGCAAAAATGATTTAATGGAAGGGGCGCGTATGGTAGCGTTCGATCGGTATTTAATTTTCTTTTCAGTCAATGATCATGAAGTGCGTGTTGAGCGTGTGTTGCATAGCGCTCGCAATCTCTCAACACTATTCAACTCTCCCAAGCAACCCTGACAGCAACCCACTCGTACGAGCGCACCGATCCATTCTGAAGAAAAATTCGAAGACGAAGTTTGCGAAATCTTAAAAGCCAACGGCTGGATTTTTGTAATAGGGGACACGATTTCCAATAGAGATAATCGTGGTCTGTCCCCAAGGTCTGCAATGTATTAGTGCCATTTCAGTGCAAAGGGGCGCTGTTATGGTGCAGTGCTGGTTGATTAGAGTTGATAAATTTTTATAACATATTGATTGTTAATATATTGTTACATTGGCATAGTGTTTGCTTATTCATATACATGAGAGCGCTTGGTTTGCCATACTCCGCTTTCTTGCAACTCCTCCTCTTGGGGCATCCGCAAGGGTGCCCATTTTTTTCGTCTGCCCTTGAGCAGTAGCCAGCAGCTATAATCCTGTCAACTTGTTAATCCCCTCCACAATGCGCCACCATTCCACCCATAACGACCCTTCCGACCGCGCCGAGTGGCACACCATACGCACGCTGTTGCCTTACCTGCTGGAATTCAAGGGTCGCGTTGTGCTGGCCGTCGCGCTGCTGGTGCTGGCCAAGCTCGCCAACGTGGCTGTACCTTTGGCGCTGAAGGAAATTGTTGATGTGCTGAATCATCCGCAGGCGGCGCTGGTTTTGCCGGTGATGCTGGTGATAGCCTATGGCCTGTTGCGTTTGT
>JANPNS010000134.1:0-5270 GCA_031427575.1 Gallionellaceae bacterium | reverse complement strand
GGTTTCCAGGTCGGCCGATAATTTCTGCTTGGAATACTGGTCGTTCTTGCTGAACCAACTCGACCACTTGCTCGTGCCCAGCTCCATTAAACCCCGCAATTCTTTTTCGCTGTAAGCCTGGTTGCCGATAATGTTGATTTGCCTGATCTTGGAGACCTCGCCTTCCTCCACGGTAAAGACGATAGCGACGCGGTTGCGCTCCAGATCGGTGACTGTGGTATTGACTTTCACCGCATATTTACCGCGCGCCACATATTGACGTTTTAGCTCCTGCTCGGCCTTGTCCAATGTGGACTTATCCAAAATCCGGCTCTCCGCCAGCCCGACCGATTTCAGGTTAACGCGCAACTGGTCTTTGGGTATATCCGTCACCCCGTTGATCTCTACGCTGTCGATAGTCGGCCGTTCGCGCACCACAACGATCAGCACCCCTTGCTCCTGTTCCAGGCGCACATCCTTAAAAAAACCGGTAGCGAAAAGCGCCCGGATCGCGGCGGCAGCTCGCTCATCGTCCAGCGTATCGCCCACCTTGACCGGCAAGTAGCTGAATACCGTCCCCGCCTCGGTGCGCTGTATGCCTTCCACACGAATGTCCTTGACCACGAACGGCTCGATGGCTGCGGCGGATACGGCATACAGCAGCGGGATCAGTCCCGCCAGTTTTATCAATGTCATGGTTTGTTTCAGCCTGTTTTTTTCAACCAATGGGTTATTTTAACCTTGGAACAGGCGGATAAAATCGTTATATAACGCAACAATCATCAAGGTAGCAAGCAGTGCGATGCCCACATTCTGTCCGGCCACCATCACTTTCTCGGACACCGGGCTACCCTTGATTAATTCGACCACATAATACAGCAAATGTCCGCCATCCAATAAGGGGATGGGCAGCAAATTCAACACGCCCAGGCTGATGCTGATCAAGGCCAGAAAACTCAAATATGCAACGACTCCTATCTGTGCCGACTGTCCGGCGTAATCGGCAATGGTGATCGGACCGCTCAGGTTTTTCAGCGACATTTCGCCCATCACCATCTTGCCCAGCATCTTCAGGCTCAGCACGGAAGTTTCCCAGGTCTTATGCACTGCCTGACCGAATGCCGCGAGCGGCGCATAACGCACCTCGGTCAACAAGGCGTCGAACGCGAGTTTATCTATCTGCGGCGCAGCGCCTATCTTGCCGATCATGCTGCCCGCTTCGCTGACCGCCTCAGGTGTGATGGCTATGGTCAGCAAACTGCCGCCACGCTCAACCTCCAGTTGCAGCGCCTGCCCCGGGCGGCTGCGCACACTATCCACAAAATCCGCCCAGTGCTGGATGCCGCGCCCGTCCACACGCAGGACATGATCGTCCGCCAGCAGCCCGGCACGCTGGGCAATCCCGCCTTCTGCCAACTTGCCTATGATGGGTAATATCGGCGGCTGGTACGGCTGCAAACCGAGCTTACGCAAAAAATCGCCATCCAGGTCAGCCGGCGCCAGCGCTGCCAGATCAAGCACATATGACCGCAAGCCTCCTTGCGCGGTGCGCGCCTCTATATGTACTTCTGCGCTTTGCAGGGCGAGGGCCAACAACGCCCAGCGCACTTCGTCCCAGCTCGAAACAGCTTGCCCGTTAATGCTGGCTATTGTTTCTTGTTCCTGCATCTGCGCGGCGGCGGCAGGCGTTTGCGCGACCACCTCGCCCAGAACCGGTTTAAGGCCGGGCACACCATGCATGAACAACACCCAGTACAGCAATATGGCCAGCAGCAAGTTAGCCGCCGGCCCGGCCACGACGATGGCCATGCGCTGCAGCACCGGTTTGCGGTTAAACGACCGCGCCAACTCATGCGGCAACACTTCACCTTCGCGCTCATCCAGCATCTTGACGTAGCCGCCCAAGGGAATGGCGGAAATCACCCAGTCCGTTTCACCGTTGGCAAAACGTTTGGTGTAAACGGCCTTGCCGAAACCGACGGAAAATCGCAACACCTTCACTCCGCACAGCCGCGCCACCCACAGATGCCCCAGCTCGTGAATCGCCACCAGCACCACAATCGCAACAATAAAAGCCAGCAGGGTAGTCATCGAAAAATTATCTCCTGTGCTGCCGCACGCGCCGCCGCGTCCGCCGCCAGCACATCATCCAAAGTATTAACCATCATCACCGGCAATGCCGCCAGCACCTCTTCTATCAAACGCGGGATGGCGAGAAATGAAATCTGCTTATCAAGAAAGGCCGCCACGGCCACTTCATTCGCCGCATTCAGCACGGCAGGCGCAGTCCCGCCAGCACGCAAGGCTTGGTAAGCCAGTGCCAGACAAGGGAAACGCACGAAGTCCGGTGCCTCAAAATTAAGCGCCCCAATCTTGATCAAATCGAGCGGCGCCACGCCCGCTTCGATGCGTTCCGGGTAAGCCAGCGCATAAGCGATCGGAGTGCGCATATCGGGGTTGCCCATCTGCGCCAGCACTGAGCCATCCACATACTGCACCAGCGAATGAACCACACTTTGCGGGTGCACCACTACCTGAATAGCATCGGCCGGCGCGTTGAACAGCCAGTGCGCTTCGATCACCTCCAGCCCCTTGTTCATCATGGTGGCGGAATCTACTGAAATTTTGCGCCCCATGACCCAGTTCGGATGCGCGCATGCCTGTTCCGGTGTGATGTGCTGCAATCCAGACAAGGGCGTAGTGCGAAACGGGCCGCCGGATGCGGTGAGTAAAATTTTGCTGACGCCGCTAGCCATGGGGTTACCTGCATAGCCACCAGGCAACGCCTGAAAAACCGCATTGTGTTCGCTGTCGATGGGTAGCAGCGTGGCACCATGCTGGCGTACCGCTTCCATGAATATCCGTCCTGCCATCACCAGCGTTTCTTTGTTCGCCAACAGAATTTTTTTTCCTGCGCGTGCCGCAGCCAGTGTTGGCTGCAATCCGGCCGCGCCGACTATGGCTGCCATCACAGTATCCACCTCTGGTAATGAGGCAACCCGCTGCAGCGCTGCGGCAC
The DNA here is from genome assembly GCA_031427575.1 of Gallionellaceae bacterium. Taxonomy (GTDB): domain Bacteria; phylum Pseudomonadota; class Gammaproteobacteria; order Burkholderiales; family Gallionellaceae; genus Nitrotoga. The sequence continues at coordinate 2,272 of JANPNS010000134.1, read as the reverse complement.
CACTCAAAACTTCCACCTCAAGTCCGGCAGCAGTAATGCGCCGTGACAGACATGCGGCTGCCGCTTCATCCAGCAATACCGCATAACGTGGCTTAAAGCGCAGGCATTGTTCAAACAGTACCTCATCCTGACGATGTGCAGTGAGCGCCACGATGCGGTACCGCCCGGGGTGACGCGCCACCACATCCAGCGTGCTGGCACCTATGCTGCCTGTGGAGCCGAGGATGGTGAGATGGCTGATGTTGTTCATGCCAGGCTCTGGAACAACAGCACCATGGCAGTCAATGGCAGGGTGGAAGTCAAGCCATCAATGCGATCCAGTAGGCCGCCGTGGCCAGGCAAGAGCGTGCCGCTGTCCTTTACCCCGGCCTGACGCTTGATGGCGGATTCAAACAAGTCGCCGATTACTGCCAATCCCACCCACCACCAGGATGCTATTATCAGCGGCAACATGTTACGGAGCACGCTCGCGCCACTGAACAATACCAGTATCAGCACATAGGCGGTCACGCCGATCAACGCGCCGAATACCCCTTCCCAGGTCTTACCGGGACTGATGCTGGGGGCGAGCTTGGTTTTGCCAAACTTGCGCCCGGTAAAATAAGCAGATATGTCTGCCACCCACACCAGCCCCAACATGCCAAGTAGCAACCACGGATTAAACGCACGCAAATCCATCATGGCCAAGCCAGTCGGAATTAACAGTACCCAACCCGTCAGTGCCATCAACAACGGCTGGCGCACTTGCCAGCCAATGATCAACCAGCTCGGCACCACGATCAGCCACATCAGCGCTGACATGCCATAAATAAACAGGTGCAGCAACACGGTCCATTCCGGATGTTGCCAGTCGCACCATACTATTGCCAGCAACAGCGCCAAAGTCAGCCACCAATAAACGTTGGCTGTTTTTCCTGACAGCTTGGCCAAGTGTATCCATTCCAGTGTACCTTGCATCACCAGCACCATGATCAACACGACCCATCCCGGCATGGGAAGAAGAAACAGTGCGCACAGGAACAGCACCAGCAGAATAAACGCAGTGATGACGCGGGTTTTAAGCATTATTTTATTTCCAGCGCCAGCTCGTCTAGCAGTTGCTCGCTGGTTCGGCCAAAGCGGCGCTCACGCGTTTGGAAGGACATAATGGCCATGCGCAATGCCTCGCTATTGAAAGCTGGCCACAGCGTTTTGGTAAAATATAACTCGGTGTATGCCAGTTGCCACAGCAAAAAATTGCTGATACGTTGCTCGCCGCCGGTACGGATGAACAAATCCGGCTCGGGCGCATAGTGCATGGCAAGGTAGCGTTCGAGTTGCGCTTCGCTGCCGCCTTGAACCGAGTCGGGATGCTCATGCAGCATGGCTCGCATCGCCTGCATGATGTCCCAACGCCCGCCGTAATTGGCAGCGATGGTAAGCGTCAGGCCAGTATTATTCGCAGTAAGCAGCTCTGCTTCGCGAATGAGCTGAATGAGCCTGCCTTCGAACGGGCTGCGGTCACCGATGATTTTGAGACAGATGTTATTTTCGTGCAGCTTGTCCACTTCACGTTCCAGCATTTTCAGGAACAACTGCATCAGGAAGGAAACTTCTTCCGCAGGACGACGCCAGTTTTCACTGCTGAAAGCGAATAGCGTCAGGTACTCGACCCCAAATTCGCCACAGGCTTTTACCACTTCACGTACTGCCTCCACGCCGCGCTGATGCCCTGCCACGCGCGGCAAAAAATGCTGCTTCGCCCAGCGGCCATTGCCATCCATGATGATGGCAATATGGCGCGGAACGGCTGAGGCATCGGGGATGGTGCGGGTGGAGCTTTGGAATAACGCCATGGGGATCCTTAGCTTGTAGCTGGTAGCTTGTAGCAGAACCGGGTTGGCTACCAGCTACCAGCTACAAGCTACCAGCTTCATTACACCGCAATCAAGTCTGCTTCCTTGACTTGCAGTGCCTTGTCAATTTCAGCAATGAAACGGTCAGTCAGCTTCTGCACATCGTCTTGTGCGCGACGCTCTTCATCCTCACCAACTTCTTTTTCCTTGAGCAGCTTCTTGAGATGTTCGTTGGCATCGCGGCGCACATTACGCATCGCCACCTTGGCATGCTCTACCTCGGCGCGCACCACCTTGATCAAGTCGCGACGCCGCTCTTCAGTCAACATCGGCATTGGCACGCGTATCATATCGCCATTGGTCGCCGGATTCAGTCCCAGGTCAGCATCGCGTATGGCTTTCTCTACCGGCCCCACCATGCTCTTTTCCCACGGCTG
>JANPNS010000133.1:0-6966 GCA_031427575.1 Gallionellaceae bacterium | reverse complement strand
GCGATTTCGATGGCCGGGCGCGAACAGCTGGAAAACCTTATTTTTGTTATCAATTGCAATCTGCAACGCCTTGATGGCCCGGTGCGCGGCAATGGCAAGATTATCCAGGAACTGGAGGGCGTGTTTCGTGGCGCCGGCTGGAATGTCATCAAAGTGGTGTGGGGTGACCAGTGGGATCGCTTGTTCGCCAAGGATAAAAACGGCCTGTTGCAGAAACGCATGCAGGAAGTGGTGGACGGCGAATATCAGACCTATAAATCCAAGGATGGCGCTTATGTGCGCCAGCATTTCTTCGGCAAATATCCGGAGTTGCTGGAAATGGTGGCCGACATGTCGGATCAGGAAATATGGCATTTGAATCGCGGCGGACATGATGTGCGCAAGGTATTCGCGGCCTATGCCGCAGCCAGCAAACACACCGGCCAACCCAGTGTGATCCTGGCCAAGACGGTAAAGGGTTACGGCATGGGCGAGGCGGGTGAGGGGCAGAACATCACCCATCAGCAAAAGAAAATGACCGGTGAAGTGCTGCTCAAATTCCGCGACCGTTTCACCATTCCGCTGAGCGACGAACAAGTGGCCAGCCTGAATTTTTATCGCCCCGCCGCAGACAGTCTGGAGATGAGATACCTCAAGGAGCGCGCGCAAGCCATGGGCGTGGTGCCGGAGCGCAAGCCGGTCAGGGAGGTGTTACAGATTCCAGCACTGGATGCGTTCGAGGTGCTGCTGAAAGGCACGGACGAACGTGAAATTTCCACCACTATGGCGTTTGTGCGCATGCTCGGTATTTTGGTTAAAGACAAAAACATCGGCAAACTGGTGGTGCCTATTGTGCCGGATGAGTCGCGCACATTCGGCATGGAAGGCCTGTTCCGTCAGCTCGGTATTTTTTCGCAAGTGGGACAGCTGTATACACCGCAGGACGCCGATCAACTGATGTTTTACAAGGAAGACCAGAACGGACAGATTTTGCAGGAAGGCATTAACGAGGCGGGCGCGATGTCGTCATGGATAGCCGCCGCGACGTCTTACGCCAACCACGGCAAGACCATGCTGCCGTTCTACATTTACTACTCGATGTTCGGCTTTCAGCGCGTCGGCGATTTGATCTGGGCCGCAGGCGACATGCGCGCGCGCGGATTTTTGCTGGGTGGCACGGCTGGCCGCACGACATTAAATGGCGAAGGTTTGCAGCATGAAGACGGGCAAAGCCATTTGATGGCGGCCATGATTCCGAATTGCGTGGCCTACGACCCGACCTTCGCTTACGAACTCGCGGTCATTATTCACGATGGCATGCGCCGCATGTATGTCGAGCAACAAGACGTGTTTTATTACCTCACTGTGATGAATGAAAACTATGCCCATCCGGTCATGCCGCAGGGTGTGGAGGCGGGCATCATAAAAGGCATGTACCTGCTCAAAGGACAGAAAAAAGCAACAGTCCAATTGCTTGGCAGCGGCACGATTTTACGTGAGGTGATTGCGGCGGCGGAATTGCTGGAGAAGGATTTTGGTGTTGCGTCCGATATCTGGAGCGTGACCAGTTTCAACGAATTGCGCCGTGACGGGCTGGATTGTGAACGGTGGAACATGCTGCATCCGGAAGCTTTTCCCCGCACCAGTTATGTCGAGCAAAGTCTGGCTGGGCACGACGGCCCAGTAGTCGCCGCCACCGATTATATCAAGAGCTATGCCGATCAAATTCGCCCTTACATTCATGGCAGCTACAAGGTGCTGGGCACGGATGGCTTCGGTCGTTCTGACACGCGCAAGAAGCTGCGCCGCTTTTTCGAGGTGGATCGGTATTACGTCGCGCTGGCCGCACTCAAGGCACTGGCAGACGAGGGTGTGATCGAAGCGAAAACAGTCAGCCGCGCGATCAAGCTGTACAAAATCAATCCGGACAAACCGAATCCGGTGACTGTTTAAGCTATGTCAATGATCAAACAAATATTGGTGCCAGACATCGGAGATTACAAAGATGTCCCTGTAATCGAGGTGATGGTCAAGGCGGGCGACACGGTCAAGGCCGAGCAATCGTTGCTGACCCTGGAAACCGACAAGGCCACGATGGATGTACCTGCGCCATTCGACGGAGCGGTGAAGGAAGTTAAAGTCAATGTGGGCGACAAGATATCGGAAGGCTCGCTGATTTTAATTTTGGAGTGCGGCGACGCGTCGCCGCCTGCGCAAGGCGCAATTCAATCATCTTTGCAAAACGCGGACGAATCCGCACCCGCTAAACCCGCCACTGCGCCAGTTGCGTCGGCTTCGATCATCGCGCCTGCTATTGGCGCAACCCAACTGGTTTTAAATAGCAGCGACGCGTCGCTGCACTCCAAATCTCACGCCAGCCCCTCCATCCGCCGCTTCGCGCGCGAACTCGGCGTTGATCTCGCGCGCGTAATCGGCAGCGGAATAAAAGGCCGCGTTACCAAAAGCGACGTGCAGGGTTTCGTCAAGACTGCACTGACACAGCCGCGCGGCGGCGCGAGCGGATTGCAGGTGGCGGCCATGCCGCTGGTGGACTTCGCCAGGTTCGGCACGATTGAAACTAAACCGTTATCACGCATCAGAAAAATGGCCGGCGCGAACCTGCACCGCAACTGGGTCAGTATCCCGCATGTCACGCAATTTGATGAGGCTGACATCACCGACATGGAAATTTTGCGCAAGCAGCTTAACGAGCAACATGCTGCGCAGAATATCAAAATTACCCCGCTCGCATTTTTGCTCAAGGCAGTAGCTGCAGCATTGCAGCAGTATCCGGACTTCAATGCTTCGCTGGATGCCAGCGGCGAAAATCTGGTGCTGAAGAAATATTTCCATATCGGTGTAGCGGTGGATACACCGGATGGGCTGATGGTGCCGGTGTTGCGTGACGTAGATAAAAAAAGTCTGGTGCAACTGGCCAAAGAATTGGGCGAGGTCAGCGCCAAGGCACGCGAGAAGAAATTACCTGCCACCGAAATGCAGGGCGGCTGCTTTTCCATTTCCAGTCTGGGCGGCATCGGCGGGACTGCGTTCACGCCTATCATCAATGCGCCGGAAGTAGCGATTCTGGGCGTATCGCGTGCCAGCCAAAAGGCGGTGTATCAAGATGGAAAATTTGTGCCGCGCCTGATGCTACCGCTTTCGCTGTCATATGATCATCGTGTGATTGATGGTGCTGCCGCCGCACGTTTTACGACTTACCTCAGCCAGGTTATGTCGGATGCCGGTAAGCTGGTGATATAGCCTGTGACACCTTCCCCTATCGGCATCCTTGGCGGCACCTTCGATCCGATACACAACGGACATTTGCGCTTGGCGCAGGAAGCACTGGAGCAGTGTGATCTGGCCGAGGTGCGGTTTATTCCAAGCGGCACGCCGCCGCACCGAGATGCGCCCTGCGCCAGTGCGCTACAGCGTATGGCCATGGTGCGTCTGGCGCTGCAAGGCAACACATCATTTGTGCTGGATGAGCGTGAAATTCATCGCACCAATCCTTGCTACACGGTTGATACGCTGCGCGCTTTGCGCACTGAACTCGGTGCGCAACAACCAATGTGCCTGCTGATGGGAGGCGATGCTTTTCTATCGTTGCATACCTGGCATGCATGGGAAAATTTATTTGAACTGGCGCATATTGTGGTCGTACAACGTCCTGGCCTGCCGCTTGGTAATGCCGTCGCCACAGCCGACAGTGCATTGCGGCAGCATTACACCGCCCGCTTGGCACCTGGCCCCCGCGTTTTGCATGAGTCTCCCAGTGGTGCGGTGGTGGTACTGGATATGCCGCTGTTGGAAATTTCGGCCACTGATATACGCAAGCGCTGTGCCGAGAAAAAGAACATTCACTATTTGCTGCCTGATGCGGTAGCCGACTACGTCCAATCACATTCTTTGTATATCTAAATATGCTGACCATAGAAGAAAAAACTCAGGCCGTTGTCACTGCGTTGGAAGACATTAAAGCCAGCAATATCACGGTCATCGACACCAGCAAGCTGAGTTCGCTATTTGCGCGCATGGTCATAGCCAGCGCCAATTCTCATCGTCAAACGAGAGCGTTAGCCAACCATGTGGCGAAAGAACTCAAACTGCGCGGAGCCGAGGTGCTCGGCACCGAGGGTGAGGATAGCGGCGAATGGGTGCTGGTAGATCTTGATGAAGTAGTGGTGCATGTCATGCAGCCGGCCGTGCGCGCTTATTACCGCTTGGAAGAATTGTGGGACAAAAATTATAAGCCGCCCATTCCGGCACATCGCAGCACAAAATGAAACTGATAGTCGTGGCCGTCGGACACAAAATGCCGGATTGGGTTACAACCGGTTTTAAAGAATATGCCAAGCGCATGCCGCGCGAGGCCAGGATCGAGCTCGTCGAAATCAAGCCGGAGCCGCGCACCACCGGCAAGAACGTAGCGCAGATCATGGCGGCGGAAGCACAACGCATACTCGCTGCCCTGCCGCAAGATGGGCTGCGCATAGCGCTGGATGAACAGGGTGCGCATCTTTCTACTAAACAGATGGCGCAACAAATGCAGGCATGGATGGGCAGCGGCAACGATGTGGCCTTCATCATCGGCGGCGCGGATGGCTTGCACGAATCCGTCAAAAGCAGTGCGCAGCAGTTGCTGGCGCTGTCGGCCATGACCCTGCCGCATGGTCTGGTGCGCGTCATGCTGGCGGAACAGTTGTACCGGGCCCATAGTCTGATGCACAATCACCCTTATCATCGTGAATAAAAATTCATATTTTTAAAGGTTCCGTCATGGTCATCCAGCCACGTATTTATCTCGCCTCACAAAGCCCACGTCGACGCGAGCTGCTCAAACAAATCGGGGTCAATTTTGAGATGTTGCTGCCGCGCTATGACCCGCGACGTACCCTGGATATGGACGAAACTCCGCTCGTGGATGAATTGCCCGAAGCTTATGTGCAACGAATATGCAAGGAAAAAGCCAACGCCGGATGGCGGGCGCTGAAATTCCGTAACTTGCCTGCATTCCCGGTGCTGGCCGCAGACACCAGCGTCATCCTGGACGGCAAGATAATCGGCAAGCCGCATGGCCGCGAACAGGCTGCCGCCACTCTGCGCACACTTTCTGGACGCCAGCACCAGGTGTTGAGTGCCGTGGCAGTGGTCTTTGAGACCCGCCTGGAAATGCGCTTATCGGTCAACAAGGTCACTTTTGCCACGCTTAGCGAAGAGCGCATCCAGCGCTATCTGCTCACCAACGAACCGCTGGACAAGGCTGGCGCTTATGCCATTCAGGGTTATGCTGCTGCATTCATACGACAACTGGAGGGCAGCTACTCCGGCGTGATGGGCTTGCCGCTGTTCGAGACAGCAGAATTATTGCAGGCATTCGGATACCCCATATTGTGAATGACGAAATCCTCATCAATGTCACCCCACAGGAGACCCGGGTTGCGGTAATGCAGCAGGGGGTGGTACAAGAACTGCACATTGAGCGCGGCAGCAATCTTGGCATCGTCAGCAATGTCTACGTTGGACGCGTGATACGTGTGCTGCCCGGCATGCAATCCGCCTTCATTGAAATCGGGCTGGAACGCTCTGCCTTCCTGCATGTTGCCGACATCTGGGAGAATCGCAACAACAACGGCGATAGCGTCCAACCTATCGAAAAAATGCTGTATGAAAGACAGACCCTGCTGGTACAGGTGATCAAGGATCCCCTCGGCAGCAAGGGTGCCAGGCTTTCTACCCAAATCAGCATCGCCGGACGCTTGCTGGTCTACCTGCCGCAGGAATCACACATAGGCGTATCGCAACGCATCGAAGATGAAACCGAGCGCGAATTGCTGCGCACCCGACTGCAACAGTTACTACCCAGCGACCACAGTGGAGGCTACATCATCCGCACCATGGCGGAAACGGCAACGGAAGCGGAATTACTGGCCGACACCGCATACCTCGACAAACTGTGGAACAAGTTGCAGGAACAAGCCAAGTCCGCTCCTGCCCCTGCCTTGCTGTATCAGGAGCTCGATATCAGCCTGCGCGTGCTGCGCGATTTCGTCAATGAAAACACCACGCGCATCCTGGTGGATTCGCGTGAAACCTATCAGCGCATGGTGGCCTTTGCGCAAGACTACATTGCCAGCGCAACATCACGCCTGGGGCATTATGCCGGTGACCGGCCGCTGTTCGACCTGTATGGCGTAGAGGAGGAAATCGAACGTGCGCTGTCGCGGCGCGTGAACCTCAAGTCCGGCGGCTATCTCATCATCGACCAGACCGAAGCGCTGACCACAGTTGACGTCAACACCGGCGGCTTCGTCGGCGGGCGCAATTTCGACGACACTATTTTCAAGACCAACCTCGAGGCTGCCCAGATTACCGCGCGCCAGCTACGCCTGCGCAACCTGGGCGGCATCATCATCTGTGACTTTATTGACATGGACTCGCAGGAACACCGCAATGCCGTGCTGGATGAATTCAAGAAAGCACTGGCTCGCGACCACACCCGCATCACGGTGAATGGCTTCTCTTCATTGGGGTTGGTTGAAATGACGCGCAAGCGCACGCGCGAGAGTTTGGCCCATGTCCTGTGTGAGGCCTGCCCCACTTGTCAGGGCCGCGGCGAGGTAAAAACTGCGCAGACGGTATGTTACGAAATACTGCGCGAAATCGTGCGCGAGGCGCGCCAATTTAACGCCCGCGAATACCGCATCCTGGCTTCGCAACAGGTCATCGACTTGTTTCTCGACGAGGAATCGCAAAGTCTGGCGCAGCTTTCCGATTTTATCGGCAAGCCGGTATCGCTGCAGGTGGAAATAATTTACAGCCAAGAACAGTATGATGTCATTCTGATGTAATTCCAATTCCCGATAAAAACGATCACTGCGTTGGCTGCGTCTTCGGCTCCTAGCCGCACTAGGTGTGCTGTCTTCGTCGCCTCATCCGGGTGCCCGGCCAAAAGCTTTTCGGACTTGCCGCCTTGTGCTCCTTTTT
>JANPNS010000132.1:0-4695 GCA_031427575.1 Gallionellaceae bacterium | reverse complement strand
TTCCAAGGCCGAGGACAGATGGTTGCGCGCCCGTGGTTTGCCGCCCGAGTTGCAAGCATTGTTTGAGCAGCGTCCGCCGCGCGAGAAATGGTTGCGCAAATGAGTAGCGCGATGAAATTGCTGAGCGCGTGCATGCTATTTTGGCTTGTGGGCGGCGCTTATGCTGCCGGGATGGCGCTGAACAAGGTCGAAGTGAGTGTTGACCTGCCGGCATTGGAACGCGGGGCGGATACGGTGATTGATACTTGCACGGTCTGCCACAGCCTGAAATATATCCGCTTCCGCGATTTGGCCGGTTTGGGTTTTGCCAAAGACAAAGTGCAAGCCTGGCGGGGTGACAGTCCGATGGGATCGGCCATTGCCAGTAAAATGACTGTGGATTCGGCGCTGCTGGCGTTTGGCGCGGTACCGCCGGATCTCAGTTTGATAGCCAAGGCGCGTGAGGGTGGGGAAAATTATGTTTACTCCTTCTTGCTCGGGTTTTACGCCGCCCCCGACGGCATGATGACCAATCATTATTTTCCGGGCACGAAAATGCCGGATACACTCGGTGTTGCTGGCGTGACCGATGCCGCGCAACGCGCGCTGCTCGAACAACAGGCGCGTGACGTGACCTCATTTTTGGTGTGGGCTGCCGACCCGCACGCGCAGGAGCGCCAAACTCTGGGTTATTATGTAATCGGTTATCTACTGCTGCTGACTACGCTGCTTTATTTTCTTAAGCGCCGCATTTGGGCAAGGCTGAATATTATTCAACAAAACTAGCATAAGGAAGAAATATGAGTCAGGTAGACAGCGCCACGCTTAACCGGAAATTCGGCATCGCCGGACAGCTTGAGTTTGTGCAGGATGCGGGCGGTCTGGTCATTGCGCGCATTAATAACCAACAGGCACAGGCCAGCATCGCGCTGCAAGGCGCGCACGTCATGACTTTTCAACCCGCAGGCGAGCAACCGGTTATCTGGCTCAGCCCGGCAGCCAAGCTGGTGCAAGGGAAATCCATACGGGGCGGTGTGCCCATTTGCTGGCCGTGGTTCGGCGCGCATGCCACCGACAGCAGTTTCCCCGGACATGGTTTCGCCCGCACCGTGCCGTGGCAAGTGGAGACAAGTGCAGCCTTGCCGGATGGTGGCACACGCATTAATTTTGAATTACCGCAGAGTTCAATTCCAGCTGCGCAATGGCCGCATGCTTGTCGGGCGCGATTGATCGTGACCGTGAGCAAGACGCTGACGGTGGAATTAATTACTGAAAATACCGGCAAGGCACCATTCGAAATTGGCGAGGCGCTGCACACTTACTTCGCTATCAGCGATGTCGGAGATATGCGCATCACCGGCCTGGAGGGCTGCACCTATCTGGATAAAGTGGGTGTTGCCCAGAGCAGAACACAGCAAGGCGCGATTCAGATTTCATCAGAAGTGGACAGAATCTATATTGACACCGAAGCAGAGTGTGTGATCGAAGACCGCGGTTGGAATCGCCGCATTCGTATCGCCAAGCGCGGCAGCCGCTCCACCGTGGTATGGAATCCGTGGCTCGAAAAAGCTGCGAAGATGGGCGACTTCGGCAGTGATACCGGCTATCGCGGCATGGTCTGCGTGGAAAGTGGCAATGCGGCCAATAACGTGGTTAGCGTCGCGCCGGGAGCAACGCATTCCCTGCGTGTGGTGTACAGTACCGAGAGAATATGACAATTCACATGCCCCCATTTATTGCAACAATGCTTGTGGGCGCCTCTAAAAATCCAAACTCCATCGCGATGCTGCGTTGCTCAATAAATTTTAACGCTTACATATCCAAAATACAGGTTGCGCGGACTTTATTTCGCGCCTTGCCTAGCTTAGGATTCTGAATTTTTAGAGGTACCCTTGAGCAAACACCTGCTTTCCTGTGTGCATGTGCGGTCTCCTGACAAAGGTCAGAAGTTTGCCGCAAGTTGAAATCGGTTACTGGGAAACAGGTCATTTAATAATGGGCGTTCAATGGGTTATCATGCGTTACTTTGCGAACCTCCGGACACTACTGATATGCGATATGTAAGAAGTAATTTTTTGAGCAACGCAGCATCGCGACGGAGTTTGGATCTTTAGAGGTGTCCAATAGGGGGCTTCCTTTACAACGGGCACTGGAGTAATTCCATTTCTCTATCAATAGTGCAATAATATCCCCGTCTTATTTTTTGCGGGGAGGATTGGCATGTCACGACCAGTGAGAGGGCAAGAAGTTTTAGATGATGCACTGATAGCAATTGCTGCCGCAAAAACAATCGAGCAGTTGCGGCAAGCTCAGGCCGTTGCCCTGCCTCTCCAATATGGCATGAATCTGGCGCAGGTCAGCCAAGCCATCGGAATATCCCCCGGCTGGGTATGCCGGTTACGCAACCGGTTCATTCGCGGCGAGATCGTGGATGATGGCGGCAAGCCGGCTCGCGGCGGCAGGCGCAATGAGAACTTCACCTACGAGCAAGAGGCCGAATTGCTCAAACCCTTTTTGAAGGAAGCCAGTATCGGTGGCATTCTGGTGGTAGGGGAGATCAAGCCGAAACTCGAAGCCGCGCTGGGGCGAGAGATGGGGCTGTCTACGCTGTACAAGCTGTTGCACCGGCATAACTGGCGCAAACTTGTTCCCGACAAGCGGCATCCGCAAAGCGATCCCGCCGCGCAGGAAGCGTTTAAAAAAAACTCCCCGAAACACTCGCAGAAATCCGCAAAGACTGGGCACCGTGCGAACCGATCCGCCTGATGTTTCAGGACGAGGCGCGCTTTGGGCGCATCAGCGACGTGCGCCGCTGCTGGGCGCCCAAACCGGTACGCCCCTTATGCCAGGCCATGCTGACCCACGAGTACACCTACGCCTATGCTGCCGTAGAGCCGCTCACTGGCACGCTCGACACCTTGATCTTGCCCCACGTGAATACCGGGTGCATGCAAGTCTTTCTCGATGAAGTCAGTGCGCGTCACCCGGAAGACAAGATCGTCATGGTGCTCGATGGTGCAGGTTGGCATTCCAGCGAATCTCTCAAGCCGCCCGCAAACATGCGTCTATTGCCGCTGCCACCCCACGCACCGGAATGCAATCCTGTGGAACATGTATGGGATGAGTTGCGTGAAAAGTTCTTCCACAACAAAGTCTTTGACAGTCTCGACGCGTTGGAAGACCAGCTCGAATTAGCTTTGAAAACTTACGAAGACGATCACGCAACGATCAAATCTATCGTTGCGTGGGACTGGATTATTAGTGCCTTATTGAAGTAGAAATGGAATTACGTGTCGTAGCAGAGGGGGTAGAGACCGCTGAGCAGTTAGCCCTGTTGCGTTCCCAGGGCTGCGACGAAGTGCAGGGCTTTCTGCTCGGCCGGCCGCTGCCAGCGGAACAGATTACTCCGCTGCTGTTGCAGTAGTGGATTTAAGGATACTTCCAAACATCCAAACTCCGTCACGACACCGCGTTGCTCAAGGGCACCTCTAAAAATCCAAACTCCGTCGCGATACTGCGTTGCTCACAAAAAATTACTCCTTACATATCATACATATGCGGCGTCGCAATTTTTTATTCGCGCCTTATCTCGCTTAGGATTTTGAATTTTTAGAGGCGCCCTCAATATGATTTCCCCACGCTTTATTAATCGCGCAAAGACGCAAAAGAGGCCAAAAAACTGGTTTACCTTGGTGGGGTTTTTTCTTTGCGCTCTTTGCGTCTTTGCGCGAGGCTGATTTTCATGTTTCGTAATTTATGTAAAGCTCAATAGTCTTGCGGGTTTAATGCAAGGGTCGGCGATGTAAAGTCAGTTGTGAGTAAATTAAAATAAGTTCTTGCTTTGCATAACTTGCAGTTGTAGGATTCGCGGGCTTCAATACATGGCATCGTCTTAAATCTAATCGACTCAAGGTGAGGAACTAATGATAACTACGACAAAACCGATGTTGACTGCATTTTTAATTTCCCTGTTTGTGACCAGCACCGTGGCCGCAGAAGACAAACCGGTGCTGAAGGCCGGCCACCCCAGCCTCAAGGAATGGATACTTCCCGCCGCACCTTTCCCAAAAGATAATGCACCGAATGCGGCGCGCGTTGATCTTGGGCGGCATCTCTTTTTCGACCCGCGCCTGTCGGGTGAAGGCAATATGTCCTGCGGCACCTGCCATAATCCGGGTCTTGGATGGTCGGATGGCCTAGCCACTGGCAAAGGTGTAAAAAGCTCAATACTGGGCCGGGCCTCGCCAACCATCATTAACAGTGCTTTTAATACCATCATGATGTGGGATGGCCGCAAGAAAGACTTGGAGGAACAGGCCATGGGCCCGATGGAGGCCAACCTGGAGATGAACATGGATACCGTCAAGCTGTTCAAGTGGCTGAATGAAACACCTGGCTACCGCAAACTGTTTGAGGCAGCCTATCCCGGTGAAGCGATCAATGCGGCCAGCCTGTCCATGGCCATGGCGACCTTCGAGCGCACCGTGGTGATGAATGACTCCCCCTTTGACCGCTGGCTTGCCGGCGATGCGAAAGCCATGACTGCGCAACAGGTGCGCGGCTTCGATATTTTTCTGGATGCCAACAAGGGCAATTGCGCGGCCTGCCATTCGTCACCGAATTTCACCGACAACGGTTTCCATAACATTGGACTCGCGGCGTGGGGCAACCCCAACCCGGATATGGGTCGCTATGCGCAGAAACCGGTATCAAAAA
>JANPNS010000131.1:0-7917 GCA_031427575.1 Gallionellaceae bacterium | reverse complement strand
TCCACTACCATGCGGGCTACTTCGAGTTTAAATGCGGTTTCGTAATGCTTGCGTTGCTTGCTCATTGTTGCTCCTCTCTAGGTGGATAATAACCCTATCGAGGGGTCTTTTTTTATTAGACCACTACAGATTGTTGTCCGCGCTGTGCGCGGGCATTTCACACAATTGCTTGATGCGCATTTCGGCGCTTTCGAGCAGCTTGGGATTTTGTTGATAGGCCATCAAGAGGAACCTGCGGTTGGCCTAGATTTCCTGCAGCAAACGATAGTTTTGTTTTGCCGTTGTCATTTTTGTGTCTAAACTTCCATCTGTGCCTGGATTTTTCGCAGCTCTTCGATGTCGATCAAATCCTGACTGCGCCCCGCCTCCGTTTTCATTGCGATCAGGTGATTGATCGAAGCAACCGGGATGATGATCGGGCCGATGTCGATCATCGCGGCGTCGCGCCGCAAATCGGCATAGGGGGTGATTGGTCTGACCAGCACATTTATAACCGTCTCCATCGCCATCGGCCCGCGCAGACCGAAGACCCGCATTTCCTTTTCGCGATACCACTGTTCGATCAATTCCGGCTGAGCAAGCGCGTCGATCTCGACGGGCAGTGTTGGGCAGAGGCTAAAAAATTGGGCGACGGACAAAAACCGCCGCACATTGGCGTCATCCATCGCCAGCGCCACGTCCACATTCGTGGTAGGCCGCCGATAACCGTGCAACGCTGTGGCTACGCTCCCCACCAGCACTAACTCGACTCTTGCCTCGCCCATCATTTCGATCAAATTGAACATACTCATACTCTAACCTGTTCGGGCCAGTATTATACCGCAGCGGCTGACCACACCCTAAATAGAAATACCGGGCATGCAAGGTGAATGTGCTGTTCTCGGCGCGCATGATGACGCCTGGTGTGAGGTTGGGATACAATAACCATCGACACCCTGATCCTGCATAAATGCCGCAAATACAAGCTTGAAGTCTGGGATATTTCGTGACAACTCAATCTGAACTTAAGCTCAGAATAAATATCTGTCTTCAGGGCAGGACGGTTTCCCCAGTATAATCTCGCAAACAAGCCAATGATTAACATTGGCTGGCATTAATTAGCAGAGGAAAATGGCGTGATTTCACAGGAAGTAATTTCAAAAGCCTATAGCGAAGCAACGCGCCAAGGTAAGCGCGTGTTGGAAGTGCTGGAGGACGCATTGCATTTACCGGACGATGACTTTGTGGCGCAACTGGCTGCCACCTTTCGCTACCCGGTATTGACGCTGGCTGACATGCAGCAAATGCAGCCGGCATTCAAAGTGATTTCCTATGCTGAAGCGGTGCGCCGCAAATGTATTGCCTTCCTTGACGGAGAAGGGAAATTGCTGGCGGCAATCGTTGATCCATTCAATGCAGATTTGTTGGCGTGGGGTGAAGATCATCTGGAAGGTCCGGTGGCGTGGCAATTGGCGCAGCGAGCGGACATCATTGCCTATCTGGCCAGCTTTGAGGAAACCCTGCGCGCCATGGAAAGCATACAGGGCGGAGCCACTGATGGTGCCAGCCGGGGCGGGCATGCGGAAGAGTTGTCATTGCAGGCGATCAGTGAAGACACCAGCCCGGTGATCAAGCTGGTCAACTCCACCTTGTATGATGCGCTTAAGACCGGGGCCAGCGATATTCATCTGGAAAGCGGCGCGCATGGGCTGACCATCAAATACCGCATTGATGGTGTGCTGGCCACCATCGCCAATGTGCAGGTCGTGGAAACTGCCGAGCAGGTTATTTCACGCATCAAGATTCTGGCCGAACTTGATATCGCAGAACGCAGAACGCCGCAGGACGGTCGCTTCAAGGTCGTCATGCAAGGGCGCGAAGTGGATTTCCGCGTTTCCATCATGCCCAGTATTTTTGGCGAAGATGCCGTGCTGCGGATACTGGACAAGAAGTCGCTGTCGGATGAATTGCAAGGATTGCGCCTGGACACGCTGGGTTATGAGGGCGAGGTGCTGGTGCAGCTGCGCCGTCTGGCGGCGGAACCGTATGGCATGTTGCTGGTGACCGGCCCCACCGGTAGCGGTAAGACGACTACGTTGTACGCGATGATTTCCGAGATCAACAAAGGCATCGAAAAAATCGTGACCATTGAAGACCCGGTCGAGTATCAGCTTTCCGGTGTGCTGCAAATTCCGGTGAACGAAAAAAAAGGGCTGACCTTTGCCCGTGGCTTGCGTTCCATTCTGCGGCATGATCCGGACAAGATTATGGTGGGTGAGGTGCGCGATTCTGAAACGGCAGAGATCGCGGTGCAGGCTGCGCTCACCGGGCATCTGGTGTTCACCACGGTACATGCCAACAATGTGTTCGATGTGATCGGGCGCTTCATCCACATGGGGGTCGATCCCTACAGTTTTGTGTCGGCGGTGAACGCGGTGCTGGCGCAGCGCCTGGTGCGCTTGAATTGCCCGAATTGCAAAGAAGAGTTGCAACCGGATCATGCTGAAATATTGGCGTCGGGTTTGTCTGATAAAGAGGTAAAGCAATACCGCTTTATGAGCGGGCGCGGCTGCGGGCTATGCCGCGGCAGCGGCTACAAGGGACGCAAAGCCATATCGGAATTGCTGTTGCTGAATGATGAAATTCGTGAACTGGTGATCGGACGCGAACCGATCCGCCGCCTGAAAGATGCGGCGCAGCGCAGCGGCACCCGCTTCTTGCGTGAATCGGCACTGGATCTGGTGAAACGGGGTGAAACAACGCTGGAGGAGATAAACCGTGTTACCTTTGTGGCGTGATCGAATCGGGGTAGAGCTTGCGCCACAGGGTGTGGCGTGGGTGCGTCTGGCGCGCGGCCTGTACCCGAATGTGGTGGCGAAAGGCCATGAAAGTGTATTGCCGCAAACGGGCGAACCGGTGTGGCAGGCCGCACTGCTCAAACTGCAGCAACTGATGCTGGGAGCAGAGTGGAAAAGCGCTGATATAACGGTAGTGTTGTCCAATCATTTTGTGCGTTACGACTGTTTGACCTGGCACGAGGCGGTGCATGATGAAGACGAGCGGCTGGCCCTGGCACGCCACCGCTTGACTCATATCTATGGCGCGGCATCCCAAACCTGGACGTTGCGCTTAAGTCCATCAGGCAAAGGCGATGCGCGACTGGTGGCAGCGGTGGATGAGGGTTTACTGGAGATGTTGAAACAAGCGATAGCAGAGGCAGGAATAAAGCTGCATTCAATCCAGCCTTACTTGATGACCAGTTTTAACCGCTATGCCAAAAGTCTGGCACAAGGTGATGGCTGGTTTGTGGCGGCGGAAGGGGGGCGCTTTGCCCTGGCGCTGTTCCGTGGCGGGCAATGGAAGCGCATTGTGCTGCGCCGCGGCAGTGACATGGCAACGCTGCATCAATGGCTGGAACGCGAGAACCTGGCCAGCGGGGAGGGAGCCTCATGTCGCGAGATATTTTTGTTTGGCCCCGAGCTGCCCAGAGAGGGCATGTTGCCTTCCTACCACTTGCATCGCCTGGAACTACCAGCCAGTCAGGGCTATTCACCGATTACCGATGGGCAATACGCCATAGCCATGAGTGGGGTAGCATAATGCGCAAATTGGAATTGGATTTTAATATACAGCGCCGCCATAGTGCCTGGGCGGGCTGGGTGTTGTTGCTGGTCGGCTTGGTATTGTGGGGCGAGATGGGCATCTCCACCATCAAGCTACAGCGGGAACTGGGCGGTCTGGAAAAAACGCTGGTCAAGAACGGGTTGGCCGGAAAAAAGACCAGGCAGAATAGCGTGCAGTCCTTCACCCCGGCTGAAATGGATCATGCGCATGAAATTATCGCCAGAATCGCCATCCCCTGGGACGATTTGTTCAAGGCGGTGGAAACGGTGAAAGCGGATCGCGTCGCGCTGATAGTCCTGGAGCCTGACCCCAAAACCGGAAAATTGCTATTGCGCGGAGAAGCCGCTGACTTGCCTGCCTTGTTGACCTATGTGGCGCGGCTGGGACGAACCGCACAACTGCATGATGTTTATTTGTTGCGGCATGAAATCAAGCCGGGTATGAACCCATCGTTCCCGGTGGCATTTTCCATCAATGCGCGTTGGGGAGCGTTGCCATGATAAAACAGTGGAATCGGCTCAGGCATGAATTGGGGTGGCAAGGGATAAGCGGGATAGTATTGCTGTTGACAGGATTGTTGATATCGAATGCAGTTTTGAAACCCATGGAAGAGCGTGCTGTGCAGGCACGCGAACAGGTGGCGGCACAGGACACGCGCACTTCGCTGGGCGCGGAGATGCAGCGTCAGGTGAATAGTTCGCCGACCACCATGCTGGAAAAATTTTATGATTTTTTTGCGTCCGATCAGGAAATCACCGACTACCTGGCCAGGATATACAATCTGGCACAGGCCAACGGCCTCGAGTTGAAGAAGGGGGATTACAAGGTAACGCGCAACAAGGGGGAGCGTATTACGCAATACCAGATTTCGCTTCCGCTGACCGGGGGCTATAATCACATACGCAGTTTTGCCGCACAGGTGCTGGAAGAGATTCCAACTCTCTCGCTCGACCAGATCAAGTTTGAGCGCAAACAGGCGAACGATCCTGCGGTTGAATCAGAAGTCATGTTTACCTTATTTATGGAGCAGCCATGAAAAAAATAGTCAGGAATAAAATGCAAACGATGCTGGTCGGGATCATATTGCCGCTGTGGTTGATGAGCTTCTTTTTTGGCAGGAACAGCGTGGCACTGGTTGATATGGCCCAATCCCAGGCGCTTACATCTAGCAAGGGTAGCGCGCGCCAAACTGCCGAGCGCCACGAAGCGATGGGTCTGAATGTAGATAATCTGATACGGCCCAAGTATAAGGCACCCAAGGCCGATCCATTTGCCAGCCATGTCCCGAAGCCAAGCCCGCTCCCCCTTGCGCCACCCCCGCCGCCGCTCGCGCCGGTTGCTCCGGCTTTACCCTTTACCTATATGGGGCGCATGGTTGAGAACAATAACACGACACTTTTTCTGTCCAGGCAGGATCAGAGTTACAGCGTGAAAATAAATGGTGTGCTGGATAAAAATTACCGGGTGGACCAGATCAGCAGCGAACAAGTGGTATTTACATATTTGCCGCTCAATGTTCAGCAAACCCTATCCTTTGGCCGAGCAGGTTAATTTTTTGCAGCTGGTATTGACCGGAACAAGCAGCATGAGTCTATCTAAATGGTGAAGCAGGCCGGCTTCACCCTGATTGAATTGATGGTGACCGTAGCCATCATCGGCCTGCTGGCTACGATCGCATTTCCCATGGCCGAAGTGGCCGCTCAGCGCAGCAAAGAGCAGGACATGCGGCATGCGCTGCGGCACATACGCGAAGCGATAGATGCCTACAAGCAGGTATGGGATGAAGGACGCATCGAAAAAACATTGGGTGAATCCGGCTATCCGCCTGAGCTGAAAGACCTAGTGGATGGGGTGAAAGATGCCAAGAGCCCAACAGAAAAATATATCTACTTCCTGCGCCGCCTGCCACGCGATCCCATGTCTACTGACGATCAAGCCACGCCCGAGGAAACCTGGGGCAAGCGCAGCTATGCCAGCCCCCCCGATGACCCGCAAGAGGGCGATGATGTATTCGATGTCTATTCGCTGAGTGAAGGTGAAGGGCTTAATGGAATTCCGTATCGCGAGTGGTAGGCTTTCAATGACTCATAAACAGTGCCGCCAGCCCAAGAAAAATAAAGAACCCGCCGCTGTCAGTGATGGCGGTAAGCATCACGCTGGAGCCAATAGCGGGATCCCGCCCCATGCGGTGCATGGCCAGTGGAATTAGCAGACCAGCCAGCGCACCAAGCAACAGATTGAGTAGCATGGCACCCGTCAGGATTACGCCAAGCAAGGCATTCCGATAAAGGTAGTAAGCGAACAGCCCCGCTACCCCGCCCCAAACCAGGCCGTTCAGCACACCGATGGCGAGTTCCTTGCCGATCAATCGCCGCGCATTGGCCGGGGTAATCTGCCCCAATGCCAGCGAGCGGACGATGATGGTGGTGGTTTGATTGGCCGAATTGCCGGCTATGCCCGCGACGATAGGCATGAGCGCGGCCAGTGCGACGAATTTTTCTATGGTGTTTTCAAAACCGCCGATCACGCGCGAGGCAAAAAAGGCGGTGCATAAGTTAAGTGCCAGCCACATCCAGCGGTTCTTGGCACTCTTCCATACCGAGGCAAAAATATCCTCCTCTTCGCGCAAACCTGCCAGATTCAGTACATCACTTTCCGATTCGGACCGGATGTAGTCCACTACCGTGTTTACCGTGACGCGCCCAACCAATCTGCCATCATCATCCAGCACTGGCGCAGAAACCAGATCGTAGCGCTCGAAAGCCTGCGCCGCCTGCTCAGCCTTTTCATTCGAATGCAGCTTGATGGTGTCGCTTATCATCAGCTGGCTAACCGACAACTCCGGTTCGTTAACCACCAGGCGGTGTAACGGCAGAACGCCTTTGAAAATATCGTTTCTATCGACCACAAATAACTGGTCAGTGTGATCCGGCAACTCATCGAAGCGGCGCAGGTAACGCGATACTACTTCCAGCGTGACATCTTCGCGTACGGTCACCATGTCAAAATCCATCAGCGCGCCGACTGCGTCTTCCGGATAGGATATGGCCGAGCGCAGTTGCTCGCGTTCCTCTATGGATAGCGACTTGAACACATCAAGCATCACTGCATGCGGCAGATCCGGCGCCAGATCAGCAATCTCGTCCGTGTCGAGTTGTTCCGTTGCCTCCAGCAATTCATCACTGCTCATGGTGGCAATCAGCGTTTCGCGCACTGCGTCGGAAACTTCGATCAGGATATCCCCATCGCGGTCAGCTTTGACCAGATCCCACACCAGTAAGCGCTGTTCGATGGGCAGGGCTTCCAGGATGTAGGCGATGTCAGCGGCGTGCAGGCTGGCCAATTTCTCGCGCAGTTCAGCCAGATGCCGCTTGTGCAATAACTTGTCTATCAGCTCATGGCGTTCCGCGCGCGGCATTTCCTGATGGCGCGCCACAGTCTCCACCAGGGCGTGCTTGTCCAACAGGCGTTGCACCTGTTGCAGATGCTCCTGCACGTTTTCGGTGTAATGGGATTCGTGGTTTTCGGTCATAGCGCGCTACCTGAAAGATTGCGGCTATTGTAAAGAAATTGAGTGGCGGCTGTGAAGAAGAAATCGAAAGATTTGCTATATATCAGGTTAATTGACAGACGCCTCGCCAGCTGGTTTCACGCGGCCAGTGAGCCATATCGCAAGGATGGTTGCGGTGCAAGCAATATAGCCGACGATGTTGTAGTGGTCGATCAATCCTAGCGCATTGCGGGTGATGATATGCCCCGCCAGCAGAGAAGCGATGGCGGAACCGGCCGATTGTACGGCAGAATTCATGCTCATGAAGGCGCCGCGCAAACCGGGCTGTGCCGCTGAGGCCACCATTACCATCGCTGGCACGAAACGCCCGCTGACCAATATGAAAAACGGCGTCGAGAGACATAGTACGCCCCACACAGGGAACACGGATGCTTGGGTCATGGCCAGGATGGGCAGTAGCGAAAGTCCGGCAACGACACGAAAAGTCTGCGCCTTGCCATATTTGTCAGCCAACCGTCCGAAAAAGCGCGAGGTGAAAAATGTGCAAACCCCACCCACCAGATACATCAATGGCAGGTAAGTTTCGGGGAAGCCCATATTGATCGTGGCGTACAGCGTGATATAGGGAATTACGGTAAAGCCGCCCAGGATCAGCAAAAACATAAAGGGCGCCTCTAAAAATTCAAAATCCTAAGCGAGACAAGGCGCGAGCAAAAAATTGCGACGCCGCATATGTATGATATGTAAGGAGTAATTTTTTGTGAGCAACGCAGTATCGCGACGGAGTTTGGATTTTTAGAGGT
>JANPNS010000130.1:0-2529 GCA_031427575.1 Gallionellaceae bacterium | reverse complement strand
TTCCTTAGAGCCGGCGCGTAGCGGATGCGCGTAAATTTGGATTTTTAGAGGCGTCCTGCTCTGTCTTCAGGGGATAAGTTTAACCACGTCCCCGACCTGAAAGCCGCTACCGGACACGATGGTGGCTACGGAGAGATTTTCATTCTGGTGATTGCTGATTTCGACGATGCCGACTTTGTCTTCCTTGTAGCCGAGGATTTGTCCGGAATCGGGGTCGCGCAGAGCTGCACCCACGCGGTAGACGGCGAGTCGCGCCCCCGCCTTCAGTTGGGAGCGGGTGCCGGCCTTTAAGGTCAGGGACAGGCTGTCAACAGCGAGCAATTTGCCCTGGAACGGCATGGCGCTTAATTTGCGGATGACCTTTTCGGTGGCCTTGGCGAGGGCATCGCGTAGCGCACCGTCGCGCAGATTGGGGTCGAAGGAGGATTTGGCGCCCAGCCCCAAAGCGCCGGTGGTGGTTTTGCGGTATTCCCCCGCACCGGACTCTGCCACCAGTGGCTTGCCGGTGGCGATGTCAACCAATGCGTAGTCTACTGTGACACGCGCCACGACGGATTTTTTCTGGAAAACGATGGCATCTATCCCTTCTTCGACTTCCGAGTACGCGGTGATCGAGCCGGACAAACGATAATCGAGCGCGTCAAAGCCGCTGTCCGCATATTTTTTTCCGGTTTTGATGACCCCGGAGCGTTGCAGTGCGGTGAATTTTTCCGCTTCCCTGAGCGCATTTTCATCGAGTAGTATGGTTTTGAGTCCGGCAGTTTCCAATTGCGTTCGGAGGATGGTCGCAGCCGCTTCACCTACCCCGGTGACTTTAGCGGGAGCCTTGTTGTCGAACTGGACGATACCGATGGTGTATTGCGGGCCCGTGTAGGCCGCACCCACGCTTTCCAACTGCCGGGTTTCACCCGACAAGGTCGTGTCATCTTTCGCCTGGCCGCTCATACTTGTCGTGCAAGCGCTGGTGGCGAACAGGATGGAGGTCAGGAAAATATAAGTAATTTGGCGTGACATAGTTGCTCCTTAACGATGGGTGTCCCGGCCTGTCGGCAGGGTGTATTGAAGCTGTTGGTAATACCTGGAAACGGTATCCTGCAGCGGTGCTCCAAACGATCGCTCCACGATGTTGCTAATCAGTCCGCCGATGAGTTGTACGCCCAGATCATCGCTCCGCAACGGCGAAAAAGGGGTAACGACTGTACGGTCATAGCTCCATGTCTGCATGGCATCGGCGTTGTAAAGCGTAAAGCTGGCGGACACCTCATTATATGTCAATAGAACACCACCAAAAGTTTTTAAGTGCCCGGTCATGATCGCCTCAACTCCGAGCCCTGCGGCGATCTTGGGTATGTCTTCCACAGCGATCTGCCCGCCCATGGATATCCCGAATTGGTTGGCAAGCAACTGGTCGGTTTGGCCAACCGGCAAAGGCGCGTAGCCCTTGTGCTTTAGCAACGCTACCATCTTTTCCCGCATGTACAAAGCCCCTACTACGGAATTGGTCTGGTTATCCAGCGGCATCACGGCAATGGTTTTGCCTCTGGCAGCCGCTGCGGGTGCATCGGATACGCTGGCGCAACCGCCGATGCATATGACGATCAGCCACATGATGGCGGGAAGAGATAAACGTCTGAACAGCAATGGGGTGGGGCGGCTCCGGTTGTTTGGGCGGGATGCTGCGAGTTTATCCATAAAATATATTCAGTGTTTGATCTTTACATGTTGCGTCATGAAACAAACTAGGACTATAATAGTCCTAGTTCAGTTGGGGCTAACATGTTACGTTTGAGCAAACTAGCAGATTATGGCACACAAGTCATGACCTATATGGCGCGTGATCAGGCCGTCCACAGCGCAAGCGAGGTAGCGGCAGGTTTGGGCATCGCGGTGCCTACGGTGAGCAAGATACTTAAAATGCTGGCCAGAAAAAATCTGGTTGCATCCATGCTCGGCGCAAATGGCGGATATACATTGGCGCGCCAGCCACAAGCGATTTCGATTGCCGCAATCATTGATGCGATGGATGGCCCGATCTCCATCACCGAGTGCAGCAGCACATCCAGATGCTCACTTGAAGCGACCTGTTCGACGCGCAGCAATTGGCAGGGGATCAATCACATCATTCTGGATGCGCTGGAAAGAGTGAATCTTGCCGAAATGAGCGTCCCTAAACCGCAGGCCATAGTTGCAAAACTAAAGGTTGTTGACTTAAGCAGGCTGCGTTCGCGCAGATTGTCGTTATGAAATTTGAATG
Source organism: Gallionellaceae bacterium (assembly GCA_031427575.1). GTDB lineage: Bacteria > Pseudomonadota > Gammaproteobacteria > Burkholderiales > Gallionellaceae > Nitrotoga. The sequence goes on along the minus strand of JANPNS010000130.1, from coordinate 275 downwards.
GAGATAAATTATGGCAATTACCTTAACAGAATCGGCAGCGAAACATATTCGCAGCCAAATAGAGAAAAACGGCACGGGGATCGGGCTGCGTCTAGGCGTGAAAAAATCAGGCTGTAGCGGCTTTGCCTACACCCTCGATATTGCCCAGGAAAAACTGGATACCGACACGGTATTCGAGAATTTTGGCGCGAAGCTGCTGGTAGATCCGGATAGCCTGCCCTTTCTCGAAGGAACGGAACTCGAATATGCGAAACAGGGCTTGGGGCATGTGTTCA
>JANPNS010000129.1:0-2939 GCA_031427575.1 Gallionellaceae bacterium | reverse complement strand
AACGCAGCTGGGCAGGCAAATAAATGTGCCAATTGCCCTGTAGCGACTTCACCCAAAAGGTGAGCGGAAATAGTGTCATGATTTCCTTTCCATTCATTTTGTTGCGGCCTCAAGGGAGCGGTCAACTGCGGTTTCTAGGATAATGCCTTGCCAGCACCCAACCCCCCCGCCCCGCAACGGCGGGTTTTTTGTGATCGAGCGTCATGATTAAATATTTTTTCGTATTGAGTTTTGTCTGGGCTGGCGTAATGCCTGTCGCACTAGCTCATAGTCCCAGCGACCCGAATTTTGCTCAGCCGGAAATTTTCCAGGAATGGAAAACCTTACACACTCCCCACTTTAATATTCATCACCTGGCTGCGCATCAAGAATATGCCCGGCAAATGGCAACGCTGGCCGAACGTGTGCATAGCAGGCTTTCAGGCTGGCTCGGTTGGCAACCGCAGGAGCCAACCGAGGTGGTGATTATGGATAGCGTGGATTTTTCCAATGGCGGTGCCAGCCCATTACCCTATAACCGTTTTTATATATTCATGCCGACGCCGGTAGCGGGACAAATCGCGGATAACAATCCGTGGATGGAAATGGTGTTCACACATGAGTATGTGCATATTTTGCAGCTTGATATGGCATCGGGCGTGCCTGAGGTAATGCGCAATATACTGGGTCGTCCGATCAATTTATTCAGCTGGGCTTTTTTTCCGCAGATATTCGCGCCCAGTTGGGTGACCGAAGGGTTGGCAGTGTATGGAGAATCCGATAATGACGGAGGCTATGGTCGCCTGAACAGCGCTTGGTATGAAGCGCAGATGCGCATGGAAGTGCAACGTGGCTTGCGCTCATTAACCGAAATAAGCTTCGAGGGTTATTCCGGCGGGCGCTGGCCGGACGGGCAAATTTATTTGTATGGCGCCTATTTTTTTAAATTTATCGAAGAGCGCTATGGACGGGAAAATGTAAAAAATTATATTGAGGTATACGGCAGCAATATTATTCCCTGGCGCATGGATAAACGTGCCCGGCAAATTTTTGGTAAACCGGCCAAGCAGGTATGGGCAGAATTTCAGGATTATTTAAAGCAACGTTTTGAACCGCAGTTGCTTGCCCTCAAGCAACAAGCAGAAACAACCACGCGCACCGTGTATGACGCGCCCTATACCAATGCAGAACTCACCGCCTCTGGCAAGGGAGATTTATATTTTTTCCATGATAGTGGCTCGTCGCATCCTGAAGTAAGGCGACTACGCGCCGATGGTGTCAGTGAACCCTTGTTTGATGTGTCTTATGTGTTAAATATGGATTGGCAAGAGCAATCCGGTTTGTTGCTGAGCCAGTTCGCCGTGTGTGACAACAACAAACTGTATGCCGACCTCTATCGCTGGCAACCCGGTATGTCCTCGCCTGAGCGCATGACGCATTGCGGCCGTTATCCGCAGGCGGCGTGGCGGCCCGATGGGCAGGCGATTGCGGCGGTGCAACTGGAACAAGGTTTAAGTCGGCTGGTGTTGCTGGATGCGCAAGGAAAAAATTCCAGACTACTGGCTGAATTGCCGCTGGGTGATGCGATTGGAAATATCGCCTGGTCACCTGATAGTCAATCGCTGGTGGCCTCGGTTAAGCGCCAACAAACCGGCTGGAACCTGGAATTATTTGACGTGAACACTCAGCGCTGGCAACAGCTGACATTGAATAATGATGTTGAAGTGCAACCGCATTTTTCCAGAGATGGCAGCGAAATTTATTTTCTTTCCGATCAGGGCAAGGTCTGGAATTTGCGCCGCATCAAGTTAGGCGGCGCGCAGGTTGAAACATTGAGCAACACCGTGTCGGGCATTACCGCAGCGGTGGAAATGCCCGATAAAAGTTATCGTCTGGTGGAATACACCGCCCATGGCGAAGCCATCACGGCCCTGGAGCCAGCCACCAAACCGGGGAAGCTATACGCCGCCCGTTCGACAGCTGCGCCGCTGGTGAAAGCAGTGGCTACCGCCCTGGATTATCAACCCTACCCGTATCAGGATGTTCAAGACTACTCGGCATTGAGTACTTTAAAGCCGCGCTCGTGGTTTCCCTTGATAGATAAAAATGAAGATAAAACTTCGTTCGTGGGGGTGACCGTGAATGGTGCAGACGTTTTGGGTTTTCATGCGTGGAGCCTGACGCCGCTGCACTATTATGAGCAAAAAGGGCTGGGTGGTTTTGCCGCTTATAATTTTTATAACAAGTTAATTGTGTCTGCACAACGACAATTCCTGGTGAATGGCGATGTTAATGCACCGGTGCGTTATCGCGAGGATGAAATCCGCTACCAGGCTTTACTCAATCACTCATTTAACAGCCTTGATTCCAGCGTAACTCTTGCGGCGGGTGTCGCCAGTGAAAAGATCAGCACCGAGGTATTCAAGGGCATCGGTATCAACCAATATTCCAGAGACGCGCTGACCGGTGCCATCGCCCGCTACGACAGCACGGAATTTTACTGGCGTTCCATCAGCCTGGTTGATGGACGGCGCATTCAACTAACCGACGAGAGTTACGACGGCTTGGGTAAAAGTGATCACACCGGCAAAACCTCCCGCATAGACTGGAACGAATATATCGGCCTCGGTGCCAACCATGTGCTTCAACTCCGGCTGCAAGGCGCGCGCGGCGACCGCGGTATACGTCCATATATATTAGGGGGCGCAAGTGAAACATTTAACAAGCTTGGCGGCGAAACAGGTTTGGGGCGACGTGACTTTCCCTTGCGCGGTTACCCCTCAGGGTTGGCATCGCTCACCGGCACGCAATTTGGAATAGGCACGATAGAGTGGCGCATCCCGCTGGGCTTGTATTACGACGCACTACTGAAGCAAGACTGCGGGGTGTGATCATTGCGTTGTTGGTTGCGCATCTCTATCTGCTTGCGATGAATCCTGATGTGTTGATGAATCCAGAGC
>JANPNS010000128.1:0-7256 GCA_031427575.1 Gallionellaceae bacterium | reverse complement strand
CTTGCCTATCCGGTTGTCACCCACACCCGCTAGATGTAGGGGGTTTCTATTCGTCCGAGTAAAATTCTGCTTTCCATCGTTCCCACGCTCTGCGTGGGAATGCAGCTTTGTGCCGCTCCTGCGACACAGGACGCGGAGCGTCCACAGAGGCGTTCCCACGCGAAGCGTGGGAACGATGCACCCCTAGTGGTTGTGGGTGACAACAGGATAGGCAAGGAATAAACCATCCGGCGGAAGGCGCTGCGCTTTTCCGCCCTACACATCCGCTACGAGTAAGGCAGTTGAAGGAATTGCAGGGCCGTACCTTGCAGCGATTGCAGATGTACGGTCTGCGTTTCGCGGCTGCTAATTTGCACCACTGCCAGCAGGTCACAACCGCCGTTCGGCGCAGGCGTTGCATTGACCACCATGCCACTAGCCTGGCCTTCCATGTCCGCGCTGTATAATTCATCACCCGGTTGCGGCATAGCATTCGCTTCGATGTGCGCCAAGTACATTCTTCTCTTGAGCTTGCCCAGATAATGCATGCGCGCCACAATTTCCTGGCCCGGGTAGCAGCCCTTCTTGAAGCTCACACCACCGATCAGTTCCAGATTAACCATTTGCGGCACAAATTGCTCCTGAGTGGCGGGTAAGATGACCGGGATACCAGCGCGGATATTGAGCCAGTCCCAGCAACTGGAACCGACCGGGCAGGCGCTGACACTGAATTTTTGCCACAGGGCGGGCGCGTGCTGGGATGATGTATTGATCTGAAAACGCTGTGTGCCGACACGGATTATGCTGGCGTTGTCGCGTTGTTCCACTGCCCAGTCCGCTTGAGGAACCGAGCCGAAAGTTTGTTGCAACAGTGCTTCTGCGCCCTCCCCTGCCAGGCCGATGCAAATCTGATGCTCGCTCACATCCACGATTGTGACCTTGGCGCGCAAGATGTACATGGACAGGCGTTTGTGAATAGCGGCGCACTGGCTGTACGGTAGATGCAGGAAATAATCTGCTTCGCTGCGCCAGATCAGGAAGCTTGCCAGCATGCGCCCCTTGGGGCTGTTCAAACTGCTGATCTGCGCATGTTGTGCGCCGACTTCACTCACGTCACTACTTAGCAGGTTTTGCAGAAAGGTCAGGGCATCTTCGCCGCTGACCTTGAGTGTGCCAAACTGGCTTAAATCGCACAGTATCAGCCTGTCACAGGTAGAGGCAAGTTCAGCAGATGCTTGGTTGAAATGCTGTACCACTCCGTCTTGAATTGCTGATCCCTGCAACCGTAAAAAATCCTGCCAAGTTGAATTCATTTTTTTGATACCTGAAAAGAATACAACTGCCGCGACCTTAACAAAGTTTATTCGGCCCCATCGACCATGGCCATCGATTCCAACGGCCTGCCTACCGCAAACCCCTGTGCATAATCCACGCCTATGATGCGCAAACTATCCAGTATTGACAAATCTTCAACAAATTTCGCTACGACTTCAATATTGAGTTCATGGCATGCATTGCAAAGCGAAACAACATAATCGTAGTTAGTGGCAAGGTGCAGGTTGTGAATTAGATCACCCCGAATTTTTATGGATTGGATGGATAGCGGGGCAAGATATTTAAAAGATGAAAACCCGACACCAATGTCATCCAAAATAAGGCGGCAGCCCAGTTCGGCAATTTCTGCGCTTAAATTGCACACCCGGTTCATGTTTTGCAAAATGACTGCTTCGGATATTTCAATAGACAAACTGCCGGGATCGATACCAAATTCACTGATTACGCTGCGGATATAATCAACCATGCCAGAATCATCCAGAAACTGGGGAGACAAATTGAGCGACAGGCGCAACTGTTTGTTATGGGTCTTGAGCGTAGCTATCTTGTTCGCAGCCTTTCTGATCACCATGCGGTCGATGGCAGTGCTCAAGTCGAATCGTTCCGCTGAAGCCAGGAACAAGCCGGGGTTGATGAATTTCCCGCTCTGATCCTCCATACGCAACAGCGCTTCATATTCCATAACCTCACCTGATTTCAAATTAAGTAGAGGTTGATAAAACAGAACGAATTGATCTGTCTCCAGAGCGCGCCGGATGCGCCCTGCCCAGCGCGCATACTCACCGAGATATTGAACTTCATTCTCGGAGGCAGAATACAGGCTGAAGCAACCGCGTCCTGCCTCTTTTGCCTTGTACATGGCCGCATCGGCGAAGGCAGTTAATTCGTTGAGGTCCGAAGTGTGATCCGGCAATACTGCTATGCCGATGCTGGCCGAAGCAAACAAGGATTGGCCGGCAATAGTAATTGGAACTGTGTTAAATATCTTGGTAAGTTTGACGGCAACTTCACACGCAGTGGACGAAGTTGTTTCAGGTAGCAGTGCCGCGAATTCGTCGCCGCCCCAGCGGCCCACATAATCGGTTGAACGCAAGGTTTTCTTCAGCAAGACAGCAACCGCCTGCAAATACACATCACCCTCCAAGTGCCCGAAAGTATCGTTAATGGCCTTGAATTTATCCAAGTCGATAAACATCAATGACATTGGGCGTTCATGGCGCAATGCATATTTGACCCAGAGCCCGCATTCTTCCTGAAATCGCCGCCGGCTCAGCAAACCAGTCAGACTGTCATGATCCGCCATGTAGGCAACAGCGGCATTAGCTTTATTGGCTTCTTCCAGCGCAACAGCAAGCTCGGCGGTACGGGCGAGTACGCGACCTTCCAATTCCAGGTTTAAAGCCTTGAGTTGATTCTCGTACAAAATGTGCTTGGTGGTGGCAACTTGCAGTCCTTCACCCATGCTATTGAAGCTTTGGATCAACTGCGTCAGCTCATCTTTTCCTTGAGCTGGTATGCGAACATCGAAATCACCTTGCGCAATTTTTTTGGCACCTGCGCGCAGATTATCTAGGCTGGTCAGAATTGAGGTAATAAGCTGATAAGAGGTAAAGGCCAAGCCCAACAGGACAAAAAATACGCTTACCAGGCTAACCCACAGCATTTGTTGCACATTGTTTTTGCTTTCGTCCAGGCTATGTTCGAATAGTTTGGTAGCCTCAAGATGTTCTCGCTGCAAAGTATTGGTCAAATGGTTCATGGCAATGACCATCCGCTCCATATCAGCCACCCCATTACCTTTTTTGATGCCCATAATAGCGACGGCCGCACTTTCTGCTGCGGAAAAATAACTGTTAAACTGCATTAAAATCTTTTGGGAGGTTTCATTTTTTCCGTCAATCGCTGCGATAGCGGAAGCGGTTTTGCGAAAATCGTCGGCAGTGCGGCGCGCCCGATTGATTCCCGGTTCACTGCTAGAATCAAGTGCATCAAGGAAACCGTTTTGGATAACGCTCAGATTGTCAGTAAGCACTTGTATTTTATTCAAGAAAGGATAATGAACAATGCCAGTGCGCTGCAGCAACTCATATGTATAAGAAGCAGATTTATATACGACCGCCATCCCGATGGAAAAAATCAGGATAGTAATGAGCGGAATGCTCCATATTTTCTGTTGTATAGTCATTAAGGGCACCTCTAAAAATCCAAACTCCGTCGCGGTACTGCGTTGCTCACAAAAAATTACTCCTTACATATCATACATATGTGGCGTCGCAATTTTTGCTCGCGCCTTGTCTCGCTTAGGATTTTGAATTTTTAGAGGCGCCCTTAAGGGTAGTCTGGAGATTTTTAAAACAACAAAAATATTTGATGCTGGCTGAGCCACAAAAATCTGTTTTTTTGATTGCCGAGCCAAAGTTACACCAGTTAACTATACACTTTTATGGTAGAAGAGAGATGCTGGACTGGAATTATTTAACGTCTGCTCGCCTTGCCGGATTAATAATTCGAATTGGAATTAGCTTAACAGTGACGCCTGCAGCAAAGTTCGAGTGTATTCGTGCTGGGGTGACATAAACAGTTGCTCAGTCTCACCGGATTCCACCACGCTGCCACCACGCATCACTAGCACTCTGTGTGCCATTGCGCGTATCACTTTAAGGTCATGCGTGATAAATAAATAGCTGATGCCATGTTTGACCTGAAGGTTGAGCAGCAGCTCCAGCACCTGCTTTTGCACTGACACATCCAGCGCACTGGTAGGCTCGTCCAGCAAGATCAGTTTCGGCTCCAATATCACAACCCGTGCAATAGCGATGCGCTGACGTTGGCCGCCGGAAAATTCGTGCGGGTAGCGTGTCAGCATGTCCGCCGTTAGCCCCACCTCGCCCAGTATTTTTGCGATGCGCTCACGACGTTGCGCTTTGCTCAGTGCAGGAAAATGAATCTGCAAACCCTCACCCACAATGTCTTCCACCGACATGCGCGGCGACAGCGAAGAGTAGGGGTCTTGAAACACTACTTGAAAATGTCGCCGTAGCAGACGTAATTGCTTGGGCTTCATGGTATCCAGCCGTTGGCCATCAAAGGCAATCTCGCCAGCACATGCCTGCAAGCGTAACAAGCACATGCCTAGGGTAGATTTCCCCGAACCAGACTCGCCGACTATGCCCAGCGTTTCTCCTTGGCGCAGGGCAATATCCACCTTATCCACTGCTTTGACTTCGCCAATTTGGCGGCGAAAAAATCCAGCCTTGATCGGAAAATGGCAGGTCACTTGGCTGCCTTGCAGCAATAGCGGACTGTCAGCCATTTGGCTTTGAGCCAATCGTCCAGGCTCGCTGCCCAGCAAAAAACGAGTGTAAGAATGCTGCGGCGCTTCAAATAAGTTTTTAACCGGGGCTTGTTCCACCAAGCGACCCTGCTGCATGACGCAAACCCGATCAGCAAAGCGCCGCACCATGTTTAAATCATGGGTAATCATCAGCACCGCCATCGAAAATTCGCGCTGTAAATCTTCCAGCAAATCCAGAATCTGCGCTTGTATGGTGACGTCCAGCGCAGTGGTCGGCTCGTCGGCAATCAATAGTTTCGGCCCACATGCCAGCGCCATGGCGATCATCACGCGCTGCCGCTGACCGCCGGACAACATGTGCGGATAGGCGTCAAATCGTTTATGCGGCTCAGGTATGCCGGTGCGCACCAGCAATTCCAGCATGCGCTGACGCGCCGCGCTTTTGCTCATTCCTTCATGCACCATTAACGGCTCGATCAATTGTTGGCCTATGGTATAGAGCGGATTTAACGAGGTCATCGGCTCCTGAAAAATCATCGCAATATCGCGCCCGCGAATGGCTTGCATGGCCGTCTCATCACATTGCAGCAGATTCTTGTCTTGGAATGTAATGCGGCCGGTGGGGTAAGCGGTGTAGCCGCGATCATGCAATTGCAGTATGGATAGTGCGGTAACGGATTTGCCCGAACCCGATTCACCCACCAGCGCCAGTTTCTCACCCGCCTTGATGTAAAAGCTAAGGTCATGCACCACTACGCTGGCGCGCTCGGCATGGCCGAATTTTACGGAGAGATGTTCTACTGTGAGTAGCGTTTGATCGAGCGACATGGTTATCCGCGCCGCGCATCCAGTGCTTCGCGCACTGCTTCGCCGATAAAAATCAACAACACCAGCGTACCCACCAGTACGCCGAAAGTGGTCATGGACAGCCACCACGCTTCAATATTATCTTTGCCTTGCGCCAGCAATTCGCCCAGGCTGGGTGTAGTGGGCGGTACGCCCAGCCCTAAAAAATCCAGGCTAGTCAACGCAAGAATCGCACCGCTCACGCGAAACGGCAGGAAGGTGATGACTGAGACCATGCTGTTCGGCAACAAATGCCGCAACATGATGGAGCGATTCGATACGCCCAAGGCGCGCGCCGCTTTGACGTAATCCATGTTGCGGCCACTTAAGAATTCGGCGCGGACATAATCAGCCAGCCCCATCCAGCCAAACAGGGATAATAAAACAATCAGCATCAGTACGCTGGGCTGGAAAATGGCGGAGAAAATAATCAGCAAATACAGTTCGGGCATGGAGCTCCACACCTCGATAATGCGCTGCGAAAACAGATCGAAACGCCCACCCAGATAGCCCTGCAATGCCCCGGCCAATATGCCGATCCCGGTGGCGACCACGGTTAAGGCCAGCGCGAATAATACCGACAAACGGAAACCATAAATCAAACGCGCCAATACATCGCGGCCTCTGTCATCCGTGCCCAACAAATTTTGCGCTGAGGGCTGCGCCGGGTTGGGGCTGTCCGTAGCCAAATTGATGCTGTCGTAACTATAACGATTCGGTGCATACCACACCCAATTACCATCCTTGCTCAGCCGTTCGGTAATATAGGCATCGTTGTAATTGGTTTCGCTCTCAAAATCGCCGCCGAATGTTGTTTCGGGGTAATTTTTGACTATCGGAAAGTAGCTTGAATCCTGGTAACGAACCATGATCGGCTTGTCGTTACTCAATACTTCTGCGAACAGGCTTAAGATAAATAACGCCATGAAAACCCACAAGCTGACATAGCCGCGCCGATTTGCTTTAAAGCGTAGCCAAGCGCGCTGCTTGGGCGAAAGCGCTGGAGTGACCACACCACTTGCAACGGCGCTCATGATTCAGCCGATTCAAATTGTATGCGCGGGTCTATCAACACATAGCACAGATCGGACAAAAGTTTTGCTGCCAGCCCCAGCAGCGTGAATAAATACAGCGTCCCCAACACCACCGGATAATCCCGCTTCATCACCGATTCATAGGACAGCAAGCCCAAACCATCCAGAGAAAATATGGTTTCGATCAATAAGCTGCTGGCAAAAAATGCGCCCATAAATGCAGCCGGAAAACCCGTTATCAGTGGGATCATGGCATTGCGAAACACATGTTTGTATAACACGGTTTTAGCTTGCAGACCCTTAGCGCGCGCGGTTAACACATATTGCTTGCGAATTTCTTCAACAAAACTGTTTTTGGTGAGCATGGTGACTACCGCAAAACTCCCCACCACAGAAGCAATCACCGGAAGCGTGATATGCCATAGATAATCGCCTATCTGGGCATACCACGGCAGCATGTCCCAATCGTCGGAGACTAGGCCACGCAAGGGAAACACGCTCCAGAAACTGCCGCCGCCAAACAATACCAACAAGGTAATGCCGAGCACAAAGCCGGGAATGGCGTAGCCGATCAAAATGACGCTAGTGCTGGCAATATCAAAACGCGATCCATCCCGCGCAGCCTTGGCGATGCCCAGCGGGATGCTGGTCAGATAAACAATAAAAAATGTCCACATGCCGAGGCTGATCGAAACCGGCAACTTTGAAATAACCAGATCCAGCACCGATTTATGATGAAAATAGCTGTCACCCAAATTGAAAGTGGC
>JANPNS010000127.1:0-5454 GCA_031427575.1 Gallionellaceae bacterium | reverse complement strand
AGCGATAATGATGCCGCCCAACGCCTCAACGAGGCCAGGGCAAAACTGTTTCAATTGATCAACAAAACCCAACAACGCGCCGCCTGAGCAACGTCTCACAATTCACCTTCGTTCAGGCTCATGTCTGGATTGGAAAATACTCCAAATGTCACGGGTCAATGAGTCAATTCTTATCGTCGCTCCATCGGCAGGGCGGCATGCCCCTTGCAGCGCGATGAGATCGGCTGCGACAGCGTAGGCAAAGCCTGATAGAATCACGTCCTTGTAATTTTTGATTAACTTTAGGGTGCCCTTTTAATATTGTTTGGAGAAAGAAACATGGCTGTAGAACGTACTTTGTCGATTATCAAACCCGATGCCGTGGCCAAGAATGTTATCGGCCAGATTTATAGCCGCTTTGAAAAAGCCGAGCTGAAGATTATTGCTGCGCGCATGATGCATTTGTCGCGCGCTGATGCCGAAGGGTTTTATGCAGTGCATCGCGCCCGCCCGTTTTTCAAGGATCTGGTGGAATTCATGATCTCCGGCCCGGTGATGGTACAGGCGCTGGAAGGCGAAAACGCGATTGCGAAAAACCGCGATCTGATGGGTGCGACGGATCCAAAGAAGGCCGATAAAGGCACCATCCGCGCCGATTTCGCCGCCAGCATTGATGCCAATGCAGTACATGGCTCCGACGCGCCGGAAGCAGCCGCAGTGGAAATCGCCTATTTCTTTCCCAGCATGAACGTCTATACGCGCTAATGGCCGAAAACCTCCTCAATTTTGATGCGCAGCAACTTGGCGCTTGGTTCGCAGAGCAAGGCGAGAAGCCTTTTCGCGCACGCCAGGTGTTGCGCTGGATACACAAAATGGGGGAGTCCGATTTTTCGGCGATGACCGACCTTGCGGTATCCTTGCGTGACAAGCTCCAGCAACAGGCTTGTGTCACCGCATCCACGGTAATGCGCGAAGAATTGTCCGCTGATGGCACGCGCAAGTGGTTGCTGGATGTGGGTACTGGTAACGCCATAGAAGCCGTGTTTATTCCGGAGCCGGGGCGTGGCACGCTGTGTATATCCACACAAGCCGGCTGCATACTGAATTGCTCGTTCTGTTCGACCGGCAAACAGGGTTTTAACCGTAACCTGAGCGTGGCCGAAATAATCGGCCAGTTGTGGTGGGCAAATCGTCAGATTGGCAAAAATGCCGATGGTATTTGGCCGATCACCAATGTCGTGATGATGGGCATGGGCGAACCGTTGTTGAATTTCGATAATACCGTGAGCGCATTGCACCTGATGCTGGATGACAATGCCTATGGCTTGTCCCGTCGCCGTGTCACACTGTCCACTTCCGGCGTGGTGCCTGCGATGGATAGACTGGGCGAGGAGTGCCCGGTGGCCCTGGCGGTATCGCTGCATGCGCCGAGCGATAGCCTGCGCGATCAGCTGGTGCCGATTAACCAGAAGTATCCCTTGCGGGTATTGATGGCCGCCTGTCAGCGTTATCTTGACCATGCGCCACGCGATTTCATCACCTTCGAATACGTGATGCTGGACGGGGTGAATGACAGCGTGCAACATGCGCGTGAACTGGTTGCACTGGTGCGCGATGTGCCATGCAAATTCAACCTGATTCCGTTCAACCCATTTCCGCAGACGCACTACCGGCGCTCCGGCGCGGATGAGATCAACCGTTTCCGCGATGTATTGATGCAGGCCGAGATCGTCACGACCACACGTAAAACACGCGGTGATGACATCGCAGCGGCATGCGGGCAATTGGCTGGGCAAGTGCAGGACAAAACCCGGAGAACGCACAGATTGACTGAGGTTCGCACATGAAAATATTGCGGCAGGTGAGGGTCGTGGGGATTTTATTGCTTGCCTTAAGCGTGGCAGGGTGTGCCTCGAAATCCGGTGGTGGGTCTGTCGGCACACCGCAACAGGTTACCTCACGAGCGCAGGCCAGCGCTAGGATACACACCGAGCTGGCGGCGCAATATTACCAGCGTAAGCAATTCGGTGTGGCACTGGAAGAGCTGGAAACGGCTTTGCAGGCTGAGCCTGGATATGCCCCCGCTTTCAACCTGCGTGGCCTGGTACGGATGGAATTGCATGAGTATCAGAAAGCAGATGAGGATTTTCGGCAAAGTTTGCGTTTGGATAGCAGCGACTCCGAAGCGCACAATAATTATGGGTGGTTTCTGTGTCAGCGCGGCAAAGAAGCCGATGCCATCGAACACTTCATGGCTGCGTTAAAAAACCCGCTGTACCAAACACCGGAGAAGGCCTACTTGAACGCCGGCATGTGTTCACGCAAGAGCGGTAATATAAAAGATGCTGAGGAGTTTCTGAAAAAGGCCTTGCGCATTCAGCCCGACATGCCGGAGGCCCTGCTGACCCTGGCCGACCTGAATTTTGCTAACACTGACTATGCCGGAGCGAAATCTTATTTCATGCGTTTTTCTCAGAGTAATACCTCCCCTTTGACTGCCGAGAATCTGTGGTTGGCGGTGCGCATTGAGCGCAAGCTTGGTGACAGAAAGGCGGAAGAGCGTTATGCGGCGGAGCTGCGCCAGCGCTTCCCTGATGCGAGTGAAACGCAACTGATACGGCACAGGCAATAAATGGATAGCCAGCCAAATAATCCTTCAGACAACAATAATGCACGGCCATTCAGCGTGGGCGTCGCGCTGCGCGAAGCGCGCGAAAAACTGGGTCTGAGTTTGGCCGATGTGGCAAACCGCCTTAAATTTGCGCCACGCCAAATTGAGGCACTGGAAGAAGATAATTTTGCGCGCCTGCCTGAAATCGCCTTTGTGCGCGGTTTTGTACGTAGTTACGCCAAGTTGTTGCATCTTGATCCAGTCGCCTTGCTGGCGGCATTGCCGCGCCCAGCTGCACAGGCTGAGTTGTCGGCTGCAAGCATGGAAAAGGAGGTTCGTTTCCCCAGTGCTTATGCGATGCGCAAGCAAAATTACATCTGGTTGACGGCAGGGCTCGCCGTTGCAGTCATGTTGGGTTTGTTTGTCTGGTTGAACAGTAGTTTGCCGCTGGCCAAGGTGGAAAAGTCAGCACTGCCTGTCGTCACTACTCAGTCCGTTCCGGTTGAGATATTGGCCGAACAGACTACAGTGCCCACACCACCAGACGCGATTGCCACTGCCCCGGCCAGGATGCCGCTGGTGGGGCCGCCCCTTCCACCCGCTATTCAAGCGGCTCAGCCCGTTGTTAAAGCCGTTCCGCCAGAGTCCAGCACCACACCAAGGAAAGCAGCCCCCATCCGCCTGACGTTTGACCAGGATTCATGGGTAGAGGTGACCGATAAAGATGGCATTTCCCTGATGGCGCAACTCAACCTGAGCGGCACCGAGCGTTATATCCGTGGCAACCCGCCGTTTTCCTTAAAAATCGGTAATGCCAGCGGAGTTCATTTGTATTATCAGGGCAAGGCTATTGATCTGGCACCCTACAACAGAGCCGAAGTCGCGCATCTGACATTGGAATAAGCATGATCCAGCACCCCATTCCGCGCCGCCCGGCCCAGCGTGTCATGGTAGGCAACATCGCCATCGGCGGCGATGCCCCCATCGTGGTGCAATCCATGACCAACACCGATACCGTTGATGCAGCCGGTACGGCCCAGCAAGTATTCGAGCTGGCACAAGCGGGTTCTGAGTTGGTGCGCATCACGGTCAACACCCCCGAAGCCGCCGCGCAAGTGCCGCGCATCCGCGAATTGCTCGACCAAAAAAATTGTGCAGTGCCGCTGGTGGGCGACTTCCATTACAACGGCCATCGTCTGCTGACTGAATTTCCAGAATGCGCGCAAGCATTAGCCAAATATCGCATCAACCCCGGCAACGTCGGTCGCCATCGCAAAGGCGAAGACCAGTTCGCCATGATGATAGATGCCGCTTGCCGCTACCACAAACCGGGACGCATCGGCGTCAACTGGGGCAGCCTGGATGCTGATTTGCTGGCGCGCATGATGGATGAAAATGCCCAGTTGCCGCGGCCGCAGGAAGCCGCAGCGGTGATGCGGGCAGCATTGATCGCTTCTGCGCTAGGCAGCGCCCGGCGCGCGGAAGAACTGGGCTTGCCACACGACCACATTGTGCTGTCGTGCAAAGTGAGCGGCGTGCAGGATTTGATTGCGGTTTACCGCGAACTGGCGCGACGCTGTGATTATCCCTTGCACCTCGGCTTGACTGAAGCCGGCATGGGTTCTAAAGGCATCGTCGCCTCTACTGCGGCCTTGGCCGTGTTATTGCAGGAAGGCATAGGCGACACGATACGTATTTCATTAACGCCGCAACCGGGCGGTGATCGCACCCTGGAAGTGACCGTGGCGCAGGAGATTCTGCAAACGATGGGCTTGCGATCTTTCACACCCATGGTGATTGCCTGCCCCGGTTGTGGTCGTACAACCAGCACGGTGTTTCAGGAGCTGGCGCAAAGCATTCAGACGTATCTGCGCGAGCAGATGCCCATCTGGCGCGAACAATATAGTGGTGTAGAGGAAATGAATGTGGCGGTGATGGGCTGTATTGTCAACGGTCCGGGGGAAAGCAAGATGGCCAATATCGGCATCAGTCTGCCCGGCACTGGCGAAAATCCTGCCGCGCCGGTGTATGTAGATGGCCAAAAAGTCGTCACCTTACGCGGCGAGCATATCGCCGAAGAATTCAAGAAAATTGTGGACGATTACGTCATGCGGAATTATGCACGGAGGGCAGCAGGCGAGAAAGTGCGCAGAGAAATTCCGATACGGTCTGTTGCGTGATAAAAGAGTTATAGGCAATGGACAAAACACTTTTTGAATCCCTCAAGCAAAGCTTGAAAGAAACCGCAGCAATTCTACGTGGCAAAATTGCGCCCGGAAAAGTTACCGAGAGCGGCGCACCTGATGCAAAGTCCATGCGCCCAAAAATTGGGTTGAGCCAAAACGAATTTGCCCAACTCATCGGGGTAAAAGTCGCCACGCTCAGAAACTGGGAGCAGCATCGCCGCCGACCCACCAGCCCCGCTGCCGCCCTGCTGACCATTGTCGAGAAAGAACCCGAAGCAGCGCTTCGTGCATTGCACTCGTAATTGCGCTGCATACCTCAGTTTTTCAGCGCACGGCATCGGCGTAACCCATCATGCTACGAATATAGACTCCTGACGGCTGCTCATGACCCTCATGGCCTATTTCATGCCCGCTTTACTTGGCTATTGTAGTGGTCAAGTAATTTCGGACACCTCGATAGGTTGTTTTGCTACAAACTGCTGTTCATAAACTATCGGCGCTAAATTTCCCAATGCGGAGTGGCGTCGCTGGCAATTGTAATTCCATACATGGACGCCCACTAGTTTGCCAAGCTTTCAATCAATAATTTTGAGCAGGTAAAGATTGCAGCCATACATCCGGACTTTAAGTGAGGCATGCGCCTCTGTCCCTGATGGAATCCGCTGAATGACACCTCAT
>JANPNS010000126.1:0-2967 GCA_031427575.1 Gallionellaceae bacterium | reverse complement strand
ATCAGCGCGCCGCCCATAGTCGGCGTACCGGCCTTGACCAGATGCGTCTGCGGGCCGTCGTCGCGCACCGACTGGCCAATTTTATAGGCGGTCAGTTTGCGTATCATCAACGGCCCGACCATGAATGAAATGAACAGCGCCGTCATCGCCGCCAGCACGGCGCGCAGCGTAATGTAATTAAATACGCTGAACGCCCTGATGTCTTGCGCCAACCATTGTGTGAGAGCTAATAACATTTTTTCCTTTATCTAGTAGCCTGTAGCTGGTAGCTGGTAGCTGGTTTGTCGCGCTACGCGCGGTTTTGGTTTGGCTACAAGCTACGGGCTACAGTGCTGTAGGGCGGATGAGCGCAGCGTTATCCGCCGTATGGCTGCATGGCTCACAAGCGTCGGAAGGCGCTACGCTTTTCCGACCTACGCGGCTGTCCTCTGTGCAGTACTGCACCACTCGTTCCATGCGCATGAAACGTGAACCTTTCACCAACACGGTGCTGTCCGCATCCAGATGTTTATTGAGCATAGCGAGCAAGTCTTCAAGCCGCTCAAAGTGGCGCGCGCCCGGACCGAACTCACGCACCGCATGGGGTGTCAGCTCTCCCAGCGCCAGCAACTCGCTCACTCCCAAGTGGCGAGCTTCCGCCCCGGCCTCACCATGCAAACGTATCGCCTCTGCTCCCAGTTCGCCCATATCGCCCAGAACCAGAATTTTTTTTCCGGTGCTTTGCGCCAGCACTTTAAGCGCGGCACGCAGCGAGGCAGGGTTGGCGTTGTAGCTGTCGTCTATCAACACCGCGCCATGCAGCGCTGCCTTGCGCTGCATGCGACCGGCCATACCGCAATATTTCTCCAGACCCGCAGCGATGTCGGGCAAGGGCACATGCAGCGCCAGCGCGGCTGCTGTCGCGGCCAAAGCGTTGCGCACGTTATGCACACCCGGCACCTGCAACTGCGCGTTAAAGCTGCCTTGCGGCGTGCTCACCACGGTATGCGCGCCATAGCCTTTAGTCTGCCAGCGCGCATGTACCGCCACATTTTTTTCCAGACCAAATTCGATGATCATGTGCTTACCTGCCAGCTCCCGCCACAATGGTGCATACAGGTCATCCGCGTTGATGACCGCGATACCTTGCGCTGTCAGTCCGCTGAAAATTTCTCCCTTGGCACGCGCTACAGCGCCTACAGATCCCAGACCCGCAAGGTGCGCGCTGCCTGCATTGTTGATGACGGCCACTTCTGGCTGCGTTAAGCGCGTCAAATAATCGATCTCGCCGAGATGGTTCATGCCCATCTCAATCACCGCATAGCGATGTATGGAGCGCATCTTGAGCAAGGTGAGCGGCAAGCCGATGTCATTGTTAAGATTTCCAACCGTTGCCAGCACTGCATTGGAGCTTCCCGCTGCGGTGCGCAAGATGCTGGCCAGCATCTCCTTCACTGTGGTCTTGCCGTTGCTGCCGGTCACCGCCACAACGGGAATAACGAACTGAGCACGCCAATGCGCTGCCAGCCGACCCAGCGCCAGGCGGGTGTCTTCCACAACCAAGAGCGGAAACTGAGGACTGAGGCCTGAGGACTGAGCAAAACCCTCATGCCCTTCAGTCCTCAGTCCTCGCACCTCAGTCCCCTGATTCACCATTGCCGCGACTGCACCGCCTTGCGCAGCACTGGCTATAAATGCAGAGCCGTCATAGTTCGGCCCTTGTAACGCCACAAACAGATCACCCACAGTGATGGCGCGGCTGTCGCTGGACACGGCGCTGAACCTCACATCCTGGCCAATAAGCTTCCCGCCCAATATTTGCGCGGTTTCCGACAGCAGCATCATCCTTTGGCACCCCGAATGTCCTGAGCCTGTCGCAGGGCGCACCATGCTTGCAGTGCACGCTGCGCAAACTCGACATCGTTGAATGGATGTTTCACGCCGCTGATTTCCTGATACGCTTCATGACCTTTCCCCGCCACCAGCACGGTGTCCGCCGCATGCGCGCCATGTACCGCTTGTTCGATGGCTAGCTCCCGGTCTTCAATAATCTGGTACTGCCCGCCACTCATGCCGGACACTATGGCGGAAATAATGTCGCCCGGAGTTTCACTGCGCGGATTGTCATTGGTGATGATGCACATGTCTGCCCATTTCGCTGCGACCGTGCCCATCATTGGCCGCTTGCCGCGGTCGCGATCACCGCCGCAACCAAACACACAAATTATTTTCCCGCCACTGGCGCTGGTCACCTCTTGCAAGGCCTGCAATACCTTATCCAGTGCATCGGGAGTATGCGCGTAATCCACCACCACCGAGGGACAGCCGTCACCACCCAGGGTCTGCATGCGTCCGGGCACCGCGCTTACCTGTGCCAGTTGGCGCAAGGCATCGCTTAACGTCACACCGCTCACCAGCAGCACGGCCAATACGCCGAGCAAATTGGCCGCATTAAATCGTCCCAGCAGCGCGCTATGCAATTCACCCCCACCCCAGCTGGTATGCACTTGCAAACTTAGCCCCTGCGCATCCATGCGCAGTACGCTGCCATACACCATGCGCAGGCCGAAGCGCTCGGCCAGCTCCAGTGCAGCATCGCTCAGGCCATAACCCACCACTTCCACATTATTGTCCTGTAACTGTTCGGCCAGTTCGGCACCGAACATATCGTCCAGATTAAGTACCGCATATTTAAGTTGTTGCCAGTCGAACAACCGCCGCTTGGCGGCCGCGTAGCTACGCATGTCGCCGTGATAGTCGAGGTGGTCGCGACTGAGATTGGTGAGCATCGCTACATCAAATTGCACGCCATTCACTCGCCCTTGTTGCAAGGCGTGCGAGGACACTTCCATCGCCACCGCCTTCGCACCGGCCGCCTTGAATTGCTTCAGCAGTTCGTGCAGCGTGGGGGCGTCCGGCGTCGTGTGCATTGCCGGCGCGAGCCCGCCGATCAAGCCGTTGCCCAGCGTGCCCAGGATGCCCGCGCGG
>JANPNS010000125.1:0-2620 GCA_031427575.1 Gallionellaceae bacterium | reverse complement strand
GTGCAACTTCATCTGGAGTGACCCCGGGGACAGGTTTCATGTCGCCAAATTTCCAATGATGTGCCCGCACTCCATTCTTCACTGCAAGCTGAAAGGATGGGTCGCCATGATGGGAAGGCTCATATACACGATGGATAAATGGTGGCCCATTGTTACTGCCTTTCAAGTCAATGCCGTGACAGGCAGCACAGTTTTTCTCGTACAAGGTTTTTCCTGTTACGGGATTTGGCATCAGCCCGGCACTTGGCGTGGGAAACTGTGCATGTACCGGAAGACTGGCTGCCCCGAAAAATGCTAGCGTCACGCCAAGGAGCGCCCATTTTGCCATCTTTCCGGTGATAGCTGGTTTCCTTTCGATATCTGGCTGTGTGATGGCACATGCCCCAACAAAAGCATCTCTGGACAGACGGTCAATCAAGTATTTCATGGTTTATCCTCCGTTAAATTGATCAGTGCCTATGCGAGCTGCCACTACCTGAACCATGTCCATAGCTGTCGCCATCACTCGCACAACCGCCGAGAAAAACAAGCAAAACCGCCAACACAACAAACCATACCTTAGCCATCGAATATCTCCTTAGTTGTGTGAAATTATTTAAACTGCTGTTACATGCCCCGCACAAGCCCCATAGATTGATGGGATTTATTCAGAGCTTCCCTAAAGAAAATATTTTTCGATCAAGACACCGACCGTCCGGGACATGGTCGCATCGCTCATCTCCTGCGTCTCTCGATAGGCCCGACGGGCGATCCGATGGAAGGCATCGAGCAGCGCGGGATCGAAGTGCTTGCCGCGCTCGCGCTCCAGCAAGCGCATGACATCATCGAAGCCGAACGGCTCTTTATAGGGGCGCTTCGAGACCAGCGCGTCGAACACGTCTACGATCGCAAAAATGCGCGCGCTCAAGGGGATCGCCTCGCCCGCGAGGCCGTGCGGATATCCGCTACCGTCGAATCTTTCGTGGTGGAACTCAACGACATCGCGCGCATGCTGCAGCCACTCCGATTTGCCAAGGAGGGCGACGCCATACGGCACGTGGGCGCGCATCCACCGGGTCTCTTCCTCGGTGTGGCCGCCGTGCTTGAGCAGGATGTCATCGCGGACACCGATCTTGCCTACATCGTGCAGAAACGCACCGGCGATCAGGTCGCGGATCCGGTCGCGGCTCAGCCCGCTCTCCTCGGCCAGGCGCGTGGCATAAAGAGTCACGCGATAGTTGTGCGTACCAGTCTCGGAGTCGCGCATGGCGATGGCGCTGCCGAGAACCTCCATCAGCTCGATGTTCCCCTTCAAAAGATCGGCGGAGAACTTGACCAAGTCGCGGTTGAGCGAGACGATCACAGGGTATAGCGCCACCGTTGTGGCCAGCGTCACCAGCACCACCAACGCCAGCGCACCGAGCACATCGTTTCTGATATTCGCTATCGTCGCGTCGTCTACCCGATAAACCCCCTCGAAATAGCCGACCCGGCCGCCGTCCTGGTCGCTGAGCGGTAGCAGCACGTGCATCAACACGCGTTGCTGAATGAAAGTGCTGCTGTGCCGGATCGAGTCGCCGGATACAGACAAATGCGGGTGCGTGGTCAGCCGCGCCTCGACGGCCTCAAAACCCGGAGCCACCACCCGCAGAAGCTCCTGCCCATCGGGGCGGTAGAGCTTGATGACGACCATGTGATGCTTCAGATACTCGACAGCCTTCTGCTTCAGGACAGTGGGGTGATCAGCGTCCGGACGCACATGCGCCGCAAGGGCCCTGGCTTCGTCCAGGGCCATCTTCAGCACGAGATCCTCCGCCTTTCTCACTTCCAGATAGAATACTGCACCGCCTGCGAGCAATGACAACGCCACCCACGCGGCCGTCAGCCGCTTGATCGCCCGCCTATGAATCCCTCGACCGTTCTCGCGTGGCATCCACTTTTGATCCAGATGATCTACCTTAATGACTGGTCGAGGGGGCACCGACGGTTTGCGCCTTCCCGGATCCGGTTTTCTCCGGCGTTGATTGCTCCGCATGCGCCCCGCCATGTCCCCCCATCATGTGATGGCCTCCACCTCCGCGCTCGCCGTCATGACCCGAAAATAGCCAGTAGCCGAGCATCAGGACTGCCATAATCGCCAGCATACTGGCTCCGGCATCACCTCTTTGACGTTTCATCATAATTTATACCCTCCTTAATAAACATTGATTTGGGAGGTATCCCCGCCCGTAGTCCCTGGGTCCAGCCAGTACACGAAGGGATGCTCAAAGCTCAGTACCAAAGCCGTAAACCTGCCACCACACTGGTGTCGCCAGTACGTTCACCAGCCTCCCTCGCGTGATTCGTCGTTCCACCGAATTTTTCGGTTCTATCGATACCCACATACGGCGCAAACTCGCGGCGAATTTCATAGCGCAAGCGTAAGCCCGTAACCAGGCTGCTTAAGCCGCTACCAAGCTCGCGCGCCTCGTCCTGCTTGCCGTAAAAATTCGCCTCGATGCGGGGCTGCAATACCAGTTTCTGTGTAATCAGCAGTTCATATTCCCCGCCCACCCGCAGGGCGGTGCGCCCTTGATCACCGACGTACGCGGTAACATCCACCTCAAACCAATAGGGTGCAAGCCCCTGCACGCCAAACGCC
>JANPNS010000124.1:0-17164 GCA_031427575.1 Gallionellaceae bacterium | reverse complement strand
CAGAGATCACAGAGGACACAGAGAGGGTGCGGGCTTCACACATTTTTAATGTTTACCCGATGGGTGAGCGGGTCATTAACGACAACCCATTGTTTTTCTCTGTGAACTCTGTGTTCTCTGTGGCCAACTGCTTTTTCTAGGTTCATTGTGGCTTATCCCCGCTGGCTTTATTTTCGCTGTTGTTACAGCGTTTCTTTCGGTTCGCACCCCACCATTGTTCGCGCCGCTTCGGCTAATCGCTAGCCTATTTGCCGCTGTTGTTCGCGTGGGCATCCCCACCGAGCGCATTCGCGCAGCGCAGGATGCCGGTCTAAAGGCCTCCGTCGAAGAATGGGCATCGAAACATCATGAAGAAAAGTAGGCCGGAGGATATATGGACAGACAAATCGTTTCAGAGGAGAAACTTCTTGGGTGGTTAAACGCTGAACTGTTGAAACACGACGAATGCGACGACTGCCGCTTCACATCGGTCATGCGATTGCGCGGTACCGATGTTGATGGTTGTAATTGGTCGTCGCCGAATTTGCGTTGCAGCGGCAGGCCAGTCGAGCCCTGTACCGCAATTGCCAACGAACTCGCGGCGCAAGCGCATTCACGCCTCAACCTTGAGGCAGAGTGATGCCCAACCCGGCTGTCGATACGCTTGGCGTAGCCAGCCATAGGCTTGCCGAATGGTCAGGGCGAACGGTTATGGTCTAACCGAACAGTATTGGGACTATTCCACCGTTACCGACTTGGCAAGATTTCTGGGTTTGTCTACGTCTGTTCCCTTTTTCAGGGCCACGTAATATGCCAATAGTTGCAGCGCAATGGTATGCAGAACAGGGCTCAAATATCCGGCGTGTTCTGGCATTTGCATAATGTGGACGCCCTCACTCGATTGCAAGCGCGTGCCTGCATCGGCGAACACATACAGTTCGCCGCCGCGCGCACGCACTTCCTGCAGGTTGGATTTAAGTTTTTCCAGCAAGGCATCATTGGGGGCAACCGCAATCACCGGCATGTCTTTGTCCACCAAGGCCAGTGGGCCGTGCTTGAGTTCGCCCGCAGGATAAGCCTCGGCATGGATGTAGGAAATTTCCTTGAGTTTGAGCGCACCCTCCAGTGCGATGGGGTAATGCAAACCGCGCCCGAGGAACAGGGCATGGCGCTTGTCGGCAAAGTGCTCAGCCAGTTGTGCGATCTCCGACTCGAGATTCAGCACAGCCTGCGCCGCACTGGGCAGGTGACGCAGCGCATGTAAATGATCCTGTTCTTGTTGCATATTCAATCTTCCGCGCTGCTTGGCCAGCAGCAGAGTGAGCAGGAACAGGGATGCCAATTGCGTGGTAAATGCCTTGGTTGAAGCAACGCCGATTTCCGGGCCGGCCCGAGTCAGGAAGCGCAGCTTCGACAATCTGACCAGCGCGCTTTCCGGCACATTGCAAATAGACAGGGTATGCGCATGCCCGGTTGCCTTGGCATGGTTGAGCGCGGCCAGAGTGTCGGCGGTTTCTCCCGATTGTGAAATGGTCACAACCAGTGTATCGGGATTGGCCACGCTTACGCGGTAGCGATACTCGCTGGCAATTTCCACATTACACGGAATCCCGGCGATTTCTTCCAGCCAGTAGCGCGCCACCAACCCGGCGTGGTGGCTGGTGCCACAGGCCAGGATGAGTATGCTTTTTACTTGTGCGAACGAGGCAGCGGCCTCGGCTCCGAAAATGCCCGGTATCAGCGACTGGCTGTTGCATACGCCTTCCAGCGTGTCCGCCAGCGCCTGCGGCTGCTCGTGAATTTCTTTGTGCATGTAGTGGCGATACTCGCCCAGTTCCACGCTTTCATTGCTCAGCTCGCTGACATGCAGCGGGCGTTGCACCGCTTCGCGCCTGGCATTGAAAATACGGTAGCCGTGCAGGCTTATTTCGGCCACATCACCTTCTTCCAGGTACACCACATTCTTTGTGACTGCCAGCAGCGCTGATACATCGGATGCGATGAAATTTTCTTCTATTCCGACTCCCAGCAACAGCGGACTGCCCTTGCGTGCGCAGATCAATTGATTGGCATTGTCCGCCGCCACCACGCCGATGGCGTAGGCACCCACCAGCTCGGACAGCGCAGCCTGGGTTGCCACCAGCAGGCTGTTGCCGCGCGCGTAGTGGCTATGGATAAGATGCGCGATGACTTCGCTGTCGGTGTCGGATGTAAAAACATAGCCTTGCGCGGTCAGGCGCGTGCGCATTGCCTCGTAGTTTTCAATGATGCCGTTGTGTACCACGGCGATGAGATTGTTGCTCGTATGCGGATGGGCATTGCGCTCGCTGGGCACGCCGTGAGTGGCCCAGCGCGTATGGGCGATACCGAGATGGCTACTGATGTTGGCGCTGAGGGTGCTTAACTTTGCTACCCGACCGGTGCTGCGCTCGCGCTGTAGCTGCTTGTTGTTAACCACCACCAAACCAGCCGAGTCATAGCCGCGATATTCCAGGCGCTGCAAACCTTGCAGCAGGATGGGGACGACATTGCGCTGGGCTATTGCGCCGATGATTCCGCACATTCTTAAGCTCCGATGAAACGCGAAACGTGAAACGTGAAATGTGGAGTACGCAGTGCCAGGAGAGCATTACCGTTCACTTTTCACCTTTCACTTTCTTGGTTGGCCTCTGCCAATTCTGTATCGTGATTTGTTTGGCGCGCGACAGGGTAAGCTCATTCTCCGGCACATCGAGGGTAATGGTGGAACCCGCGCCGATAGTCGCGCCGCGCCCGATTTTTACCGGCGCCACCAGTTGCGTGCTGGAACCGATGAACACATCATCCTCGATAATAGTGCGGTGCTTGTTCGCGCCATCGTAGTTACAGGTGATGGTGCCCGCACCAATGTTGACGCGGCTGCCCACGCTGCTGTCGCCGATATAGCTCAGGTGGTTGGCTTTGCTTTGGGCGGCAATCTCGCTGTTTTTTACCTCGACGAAATTACCAATGTGTACCTCATCGTGTAGTTTGCTGCCGGGGCGTAAACGGGCATAAGGACCGATGCGGCAGTTTTCTCCGATTTCTGCCTGCTCGATATGGCTATAGGCAGCAATGTGCGTGCCGGCGGCAATGCTCGAATTTTTGATGATGCTGTAAGCGCCTATTTGCACATCGTTGCCAAGATGGACTTCACCTTCAAAAATACAGCCGACATCAATCTCCACCTCACGTCCGCACACCAGCTTGCCGCGCACATCTAGGCGCGCAGGATCAGCCAGCGTAACGCCTTGTAGCAGCAACTGGTGGGCTTGTTCATGTTGCCAGATGCGCTCTAGTTCGGCCAGTTGCACTTTGCTGTTGACGCCCATCACTTCCCAGGCATGCGCCGGTTGCACGGCATGCACTGCGACACCCTGTGCCACGGCCATCGCAACAATATCGGTAAGGTAGTACTCACCCTGGGCGTTGTTGTTTTGCAGTTTGGCCAGCCAGTTGCGCAGCAAGCGCGTGGGAGCAGCCAGGATGCCGGTATTCACTTCGCGTATGGCGCGCTGTTCTGGTGTGGCATCTTTTTCCTCAACGATGCTGGTGATGCTACCCGATCTGTCGCGCACAATGCGCCCGTAACCGGCAGGATGGCTGAGATGCAGGGTAAGCAGCGTGAGCGCTTCCGGCTGCCTAAACATTTTCTCCAGCGTGGCCGGCTGAGTGAGCGGCACGTCACCATAAAGCACCAACACTAGACCGTCATTCTCCAAGTGTGGCAGTGCCTGTTGCACCGCATGGCCGGTGCCGAGCTGCGGCTCCTGCAACACAAAGCTGGCATCATATTGCGCCATCGCCTGCGGCACCGCTTCACCGCCATGACCATATACCACACAGGTCTTGCCGGGAGCATATTGAATTGCGGTGTCCAGCACATGCTGCAACAGCGGACGGCCTGCCAAGGCATGCAGCACCTTGGGTTTGTCCGAGTGCATGCGCTTACCTTTGCCGGCAGCAAGGATGACGATGTTGAGCGTGGTCATGTTCAGCTATTCAGCCTTTGGAAAGATACCGGATTATACATGGCGACATAAACCCGGATTGTCCCTTAGAGATGCCACACCAAAGCCGCAATCGCCCCTCACCATCGCTGGACGTTGATTGATTGCCAACCCGTCAAGCAGTGCTGTCAAACCGGGTTGTGCATGGGATGCGCCCGACTGTTTGCCGGGGCTGACCACGACATCCAGCACCAGACGCAGGTTACCCACCCAGTAGGTGTGGAGTGCATGGCTGGGGCATCCGGGCTTGTACCCGTAAAGGGTACACCGCAAGGGTAGGCAAATCCGTTTCCAGCCAAAGGCTGGACGGAGTTTGCACGGCCGTGGCTGTAAAGGGCGCCTCTAAAAATCCAAATTCCATCGCGATACTGCGTTGCTCACAAAAAATTACTCCTTACATATCATACATATGCGGCGTCGTAATTTTTTATTCGCGCCTTATCTCGCTTAGGATTTTGGATTTTTAGAGGCGCCCTTCAATAGCTACGCGCTTTAGCGGATGATTTTAGCGTGTCAACTGCCGGAAGTAGGTTATATGTAAGCAAGAAATTTTTTACGCAACGCGGCAGTTGGGATACAACGAAGTTGCTGTATAGGCTAACCTTTAGGTTATGCCGGAACTAAAATCTGGATTTTAGAGGTGCCCTTCACAGCGACTCCCACATCTTCTGCAATCGTTTCACCGACACAATTACCGGAGTTTTTAACTCTTGCGCGAACAGCGAAACACGCAGTTCCTGCAACATCCAGCCAAATTCCTCCAGTCGCGTATCACCATGCTGCGCCGCCAACTTGCGCTGCCATGCCTGTTGCAAGGATTGCATTTGCATGAATTGCCGCGCATCGCGCGCCGGATCGGCGCGCAACTTTCCCAGCCGCACGTCAAGCGCCTTGAGGTAGCGCGGCACGTGCTGCAAACGCTGGTAAGGCGTATCTGCGACAAACTCCTTGGGCAGCATCCATGCACATTGCGCGCGCATGTCCTGCACGGCCTGGGCATGTGCCTTGGCGGCAGACAGATTTTTCTGCGCCAGTTGATACTCGCTTAATATCGTGCCGGTCAGCCGCGCAATCTCCTGCGCCACCAAGGTCAAGCGGCTTTTTGCTTCCTTGCAGCGCGCGCTGAATTCTTTTTCATTCGCTGGCCAAGGTTCGTTCAAACAGCATCGATCAAAAGTCACCGCCAAAAGCTGACGCTGCAAATCCTGCGCACTACCAAATGGCAGGAACTGCATGGCCAAAGCCTGCAAACCGAGATTTTTTTCCAGAAATTTGACCTGCTCTTTCAGCGCCAGCATAAACAAGCGGCGCAGCCCCATGTGATGCGCGGCCTGCGCCTCATCGCGCGTATCAAAGGCGCGCGATGCCACGGCGTCGCCTTCATCCCCCAGCGCATTGAACAGAGTAACGGTCTGGCCGACGCGGATAATTTCGCTGGTCGGAGTGAAGTCACCGAAATCCCAAGTGGTGTGACGCTTTAACTCGGCCTCCCCCTCCCCAGCCCTCCCCCGGGGAGAGAGAGAGGCAGCCTTCCGGTTCGCGGGGTTCAGTCCCTCTCCCTTCGGGGGAGAGCTTGCGAGGGGGCCGATTAGGGCGGGGGGATTCTTTGGCGCCCATTCACCTCGTAACTGCGCAAAGTTGCGCGACACGCCCAATTGCCTGCCATGCTCATCCACCACCCGAAAATTCATCAGCAGATGTACTGGCAACTGCTCCAGGCGAAACGCATCCAGAGGAACGTCCAGTTGCTTTTGTACGCGAATAAACTTCGCCAGTGCTTGCTGCAATAGCACTTCGGATGGCTGACTCTCTTGGCAAAACTGCGCCGAAAATTCCGGTACCGGCACCAGGTGACGGCGTAATTTTTGCGGCAGCGTCTTCACCAGTTGCGTGACTTTTTCCGTCAGCAGGCCGGGAACCAGATACTCGCAACGCGGCGCGGATACCTGATTAATCAGAGCCTGCGGTACGGTAAGCATCACCCCGTCATCGCTCTTGCCCGGCGCAAAGTTATAGGCCAAGGCATAGCTGACATTATTCATCACCAGTTGCGGCGGGAATTGATCGGTGGTGATACCGGCCGCCTCGTGCCGCATCAGGTCGTCTTTTTTCAGATACAGCAGCTTTGGATTATCGCGCTCCGCCTCCTTGCGCCACGCCTCGAATGCTGCGCCGTTGTGAATATGTGGCGGGATGCGGCTGTCATAAAAGGCGAAAATCAAT
The DNA here is from genome assembly GCA_031427575.1 of Gallionellaceae bacterium. Lineage (GTDB taxonomy): Bacteria > Pseudomonadota > Gammaproteobacteria > Burkholderiales > Gallionellaceae > Nitrotoga. The sequence continues at coordinate 10,934 of JANPNS010000124.1, read as the reverse complement.
TCATCATCTACCAGCACATCCGGACGGCGCGATTTGTGCTCCAGCGCTTCGATGTCGTGTATCAGTTTCTGGTTGTGCGCGAAGAATGACGCCAGCGTGTTGAATTCGCCCGCTACCAAAGCCTGCTGGATAAATACCGCGCGCGATTCGGCCACGTTCATCGGCCCGTAATGCACACGCTTCTTCGGATTGATAATCAAACCATACAAGGTGCTGCGCTCCCACGCTGCCACCTGCGCCGCTTTTTTCTCCCAATGCGGATCGAAATAGTGGCGCTTGATTAGATGCGCGCCCACTTCTTCCAGCCATTCCGGTTCGATGCGCGCCACGCAGCGGGCATAGAGTTTGGTGGTTTCTACCAGCTCGGCAGCTACCACCCATTTCGTGCCTTTTTTGGCCAGCACCGAATTGGGGGCGATATAAAATTTAATTTCGCGCGCGCCCAGATAATATATTTCGCGGTCTACGCTCTTGCAGCCGATATTGCCCAGCAGGCCGGTGAGCAAGGCTTTGTGAATCTGCTCATAGGTGGCGGGCTGTTCATTCATGCGCATGCCCATCTCGGCCACCTGCGCATGCAACTGCTGATGCAGCTCATGCCACTCGCGCAAACGCAGCGGCGACAAAAAATTTTCGCGGCACTCGTTGGCCCACAGGCGGTTGGATTTTTTATGCTTCACCGCTTCCTGAAACCACGCCCACAATTTTATATAGGCCATAAAATCCGAACGCTCATCATTAAAACGCTGATGCGCGGCATCGGCCGCCTCGCGCCGCTCCGATGGCCGGTCGCGCGGGTCTTGCATGGCCAGCGCGCTGGCCATGATCAGAATTTCCTGCAAGCAGTGGTGTTGCCGACCGGCCAGCAGCAGGCGGGCAATCTTCGGATCAAGCGGTAACTTGGCTAACTCATAGCCCAGAGGAGTGAGTTGGCGCGACTCGTCAATCGCTCCCAACTCTGCCAGCAATTGATAGCCATCCGCAATCGAGCGCGAGCCGGGCGGTTCAATGAACGAAAATTTCTCGATGTCGCCCAGATTCAAGGCACTCATGCGCAAGATGACGGTGGCCAGTGACACACGAAAAATTTCGGCATCGGCATATTCCGCGCGCGCCAAAAAGTCCGCCTCATCATACAGGCGCACGCAGATTCCGCTCATCACCCGACCGCAGCGTCCGGCGCGCTGGTTGGCCGATGCGCGTGCGATTTTCTCGATGCGCAACTGCTCGACTTTTTGGCGGACGCTGTAGCGGTTAATGCGCGCCTGCCCGCTGTCTATCACATAGCCGATGTTAGGCACGGTGAGCGATGTCTCCGCCACGTTGGTGGCCAGCACCACGCGGCGTTGATTGGTTGGCTTGAACACGCGATCCTGCTCGGCTGCGGACAGGCGCGAGAACAGCGGCAATATTTCCACACCTTTAGGATGATGCTTGCGCAAGGCTTCCGCCGTGTCACGAATCTCGCGCTCACCGGGCAAAAACACCAGCACGTCGCCACGTAAACCGCCTGACGATAGCTCGTCCAGCGCCGCGCACACTGCTTTTGGAACGTCCTCCCTATCGCCTTCAGCGCTCTCCTGCAACGGGCGATAGCGCACCTCTACGGAGTAACTGCGGCCACTCACCTGCATCACCGGCGCACCGTCGAAATGTCTGGAGAAGCGTTCCGCATCCAGCGTGGCAGAAGTTATGATCAGCTTGAGGTCGGGACGGCGCGGTAGCAACTGTATGAAGTAACCCAGCAGAAAATCAATATTGAGTGAGCGCTCATGCGCCTCGTCAATAATAATTGTGTCGTATTTTTTTAGCTGCGGATCGCTCTGAATTTCCGCCAGCAAAATGCCATCGGTCATCAACTTGACGCACGTATCGGCCGACACCTTGTCGTTAAAGCGCACCTTATAGCCCACCACACCACCCAGCTCGGTTTTCAGTTCATGCGCTATGCGCGCGGCCACCGAACGCGCAGCCACCCGGCGCGGCTGGGTGTGCGCGATCACGCCTTGCACACCGCGGCCTATGTTCAAACAAATTTTTGGGAGCTGTGTAGTCTTGCCGGAACCGGTCTCGCCGCATACGATGATGATTTGATTTTCCTGAATGGCCTTTGCCAATTCTTCGCGCCGCAATACCACCGGCAGGTCGGGCGGAAATTCGATCGGAGCGAGCAGTTCGATACGCGCGGCGCGGCGTATTGCTTGGGGGTTGGCCGCTGGGGTATCTGCGGGAAAACGACGCATTGTGCTAGGGTTGTTGCGCCGGATGGGTATAAATACCTATCCCAGCAGAAGCGCGTGCGGTGTTGATTGAAGAATACTGCGACGGAGATCTTCCTTCATGGGCAAATCGAGCACGTCTATCGGATTGTAATCATCGGTCAGTATGATGCCCTGCTGCGTATCAATCAAGACCGAAGGCTGGGCCATCGCCTTGCGCAAATCTGCACGGGCCAAGGAATGGGCATCCATTTCATTGAGAGGCGGCAGGTCGGTCAGGGGGTCGCCTATGCCCGCAACGACTTCCATGTTGCCGATCCCGCCGGGGGCAAACATTGGTACAACTTTTACCCAGGGGAAAACGGTTTCCAGCGTGCGGATAACCGAGACCGTCATGAATTTATCCTTACCCAGGCTACCCACCAGGTTAAGCGCCAACACACCTCCTGGTGCCAGCCGCGCCCGCACCAGTTCTAATGCTTCACGCGTGAGCAGATGGCCGGGGGTGGTATCTCCATTAAACACATCGAGCACAATATAATCGTAATGGGACGTAGTGGTGGTAAGAAAATAACGCGCATCAGCCAAATGAACCGTCTGCGAAGAGGGCAAGCCAAAATAAGTGCGGGCGACCGACACCACTGTTGGGTCAATATCCACTATCTCTGTTTCAATACCGCGCTCGGAAAAAAGGCGGGGCACTATAGCCGGACCCAGACCTATCACCAGTGCCCGGCGCCCTTGCGGATTGGCCGACAACGCCAGATGGGCCAGCAAATGGGGGTAGGCATAGACCGACTGCCCGGTAACGACATCAATACCGCCCTGTATCAATGCGTCGATCACCATTTCCCGCGTATGCGCGGCTGCGCCTTTATATTCGATCACTTGCACCCGGCCATAGAAACCATCGCGGGTATCTACCAGGCGCACTTCTGTCCCATCGGGCATCTTTGCGCTGCTGGCTTTGGGCACAGCTACGCCGGCGGCTAACGCCAATACCGGCAGCAACAGCACAATCAGGCGGCCACGAAACACCGCGAAGTAAACTGCGGCCAACACCAGCAACATAATCCCAACCACCTGAAAGGCGTGGCTCACGCCCCATGCAGCGATGACATAATAACCGGTGATCAGCGTGCCAAAAAAACTACCGGCAGTGGATAGCGCATACAGCAACCCAACGGTGCGGCCCAGCCGACTCCATTCCTTGGTAGCCAGGCGCACAATGAACGGGGATACGCAGCCCAGCAGAAATAATGGCGGGCCAAACAGAATCGTGGCGCTGATTAACGTACCCCAACGCAAGCCCAGCGGCAGCGCGGCCTGAAAAACATAAATTTTGACCAGCGGAATTACCAGCACCAAGGCTCCGGCAGTGCCAATCAATCCAAACAACACTCCAGGCGAGCCATTTTTTCGGTCAGCCAGAATGCCACCAAACAGATATCCGGCAGCCAGCGCCAACAACGTAACGGCAATCAGCGCCGTCCAGACAAACAGGCTAACCCCAAAAAAAGGAGCGACTGCCCGCGCCCCCAGCACTTGGATTGCCATCACCAGCGCGCCTGACAGGGACGTTGTAACCAGCAAAAATACTTTAAACCCTTGGGAAGATTGTTCCATTAGCATTACTCCTGATTTTATTCAGCTGTTCAGCAAAACCCGATATTAACATTAACCTCGATCCTGTCGCCCGGTTAACCGCCCAAATAGGCGCGCTGCACCGCATCGCTGCCCAGTAATTCGCTCGCCGCACCCGATAATGCGATCTTTCCGCTTTCCAGCACATAGCCACGTTGTGCAATTTTGAGCGCCAGCATGGCGTTCTGCTCGACTAGCAGAATAGAAACACCTTGTGCAGAAATATCACGGATGGTGTCGAAAATTTTTGCCACCATCAGCGGCGCCAGCCCCATGCTCGGCTCATCCAGCATCAACAGTTTGGGGCGACTCATCAAGGCGCGCGCCATGGCGACCATTTGCTGCTCGCCGCCGGAAAGGGTTCCGGCCAGTTGGTCTTTGCGTTCGGCCAAGCGCGGGAAGAGTTCAACCATGCGCGCATGGTCGGCGGCGATTTCATTTTGATCGTTGCGGCTGTATGCGCCCATTTGTAAATTTTCCTGCACGGTGAGGCGGGCGAATACGCCGCGACCTTCCGGCACCAGCGCTATGCCCTTGCGTACGCGCTGATGTGCGGCACAGTGTTGCAGAGATTCTCCGGCGTAGTGTATTTTTCCTATACTGGGATGCAGCAGCCCGGCCAGTGTTTTGAGCAAGGTGGTTTTGCCTGCGCCGTTGCTGCCGATGAGCGCGACCAGCTCACCTTGCGCGATGTGAAGGTCTATGCCTTTCAGGGCATGAATGCCGCCGTAGGAGACTTGCAGGTTGTGGATTTCCAATAGCGGCTTATGCGTATCGTCACTCCCGCGCAGGCGGGAGCCCAGTTCTTTAACTGAATTGCTGGATTCCCGCCTGCGCGGGAATGAAGAATTCTCATTTTCATTATTCACCGCTACCTCCCAAATAAGCGGTAATCACTGCCGGATTGTTACGCACTTCATGCGGCACGCCTTCGGCGATTTTCTTGCCGTAATCCAGCACGGTGACGCGGTCGCACAAGCCCATGATCAGTTTCACGTCGTGTTCGATCAGCAGCACGGTGATGCCGGCGGCGCGTATGGTTTGTAATAGCGCTTTCAGGCTTTCTGTTTCGGTAGCGTTCATGCCGGCGGCGGGTTCGTCCAGTGCCAGCAGTTTGGGGTCGGTGGCCAGCGCGCGCGCAATTTCCAGGCGCCTCTGCTCACCATAAGATAAATTTTTCGCCAAAGTATGAGGCAACCGATGGATGCCGACATAACGCAGCAACTCGTGCGCGCGTTCTGTAATAGCGCGTTCCTCGGCGCGAGCGGCGGTGTGGCGCGTGAGTGCGCCCCAGATGCCGCAGCGGGTACGCAGATGGCGGCCGATCATTATATTTTCCAGTGCGCTCATGTTGGCAAATAGGCGAATATTCTGGAAGGTGCGTGCAATTCCGGCTTGTGCCAAAAGATGTGGTTTGCAGCTGGAATAAGTGACTGCATCGAAAGTGAAATTCCCGCTATCAAATTGATACAAGCCGGTGATGATGTTGAATAGCGTGGTTTTACCCGCGCCATTGGGGCCGATGAGGCCGTGGATTTCATTGCGCTTGATGTGCAACGACACATCGGACAGCGCGGCCAGGCCGCCGAAGTTTTTGCCGATGGCAGAAATTTCGAGCAGGGTTTCATTTGGCTGCGTCATACACCGTATCCTGTTCCTGCTGCGCTACACTTTCCTCTGCTTCCAGTTCGCGCCGACGCTGGGTAGACGGCCATAGTCCGGCTGGACGCACCAGCATGACGATGATCAGCGCCAATCCGAACAACAGCATGCGCAGGCTTTCCGGATCAATCAGCATTTTTCCAAGCAGCGCTTGTTGCATAGGCCCTGCACCATGCCGCAGGGCTTCCGGCAGCAGCACCAGTAACACGCTGCCCAATACCACGCCGCCGATGTTGCCCATGCCGCCCAGCACCACCATGCATACGATCATGATGGATTCCGTCAGGCCGAAACTTTCCGGGCTGATAAAGCCCTGGAATCCGGCAAACAATCCGCCTGACAGCCCGCCGAAGGTGGCGCCCATGGCAAAGGCCAGCAGCTTGATGTTGCGCGTGTTGATGCCCATCGCCGCCGCTGCCACTTCGTCTTCGCGGATGGCCATCCAGGCGCGACCGATGCGCGAATTTTGCAGACGCGACGATGCAAACATGACCAGCAGTGTGAGGCACAAAAATAAATAGTAATGCAGATGCACGGCGGGAAAGGAGATGCCGAACAATTCGTGCGTACTGTTCAGGGGAAATTCGCCTATGCGTATCGGATCTATTGCGCTGATGCCCTGCGGTCCGTTGGTAATGTTGACCGGCGCGTTCAGATTGTTGAGGAAGATGCGGATGATTTCGCCGAAGCCGAGCGTGACGATGGCCAGGTAATCACCACGCAGACGCAGGGTGGGCGCGCCCAGCAACACGCCGAACAAACAGGCCACCATTGCGCCCAGCGGCAATGTGATCCAGAACGGCCAATGCAAACCGAATTGCGGTGAGCCGAGTAGCGCGTAAGTGTAGGCGCCGACGGCGAAGAAGGCGATGTAGCCGAGATCGAGCAGGCCGGCATAGCCGACCACGATATTCAGCCCCAGTGCCAGCATGATATACAGCAGCGCGAAATCCAGGATGCGTACCCAGCCGCGCCCGAGCAGCGCGTCGGTAATGAATGGCAACAGCGCCAAGGCACCCAACAACAGGCAAAGCAATAAGCCCTTCTGCCATTGAATGCGGGTTGAGATTACAGAGAATTTATTAAGCACGTTCCGCTACCCGTTCACCCAACAATCCGGACGGACGAAAAACCAGCACGGCGATCAATACAAAAAAAGCAAACACGTCTTGATAATGGCTGCCAAAAAATCCGCCGCTCAGATCGCCGATGTAACCTGCGCCCAGGCTTTCTATCAGCCCCAGCAGCAACCCGCCCAACATGGCTCCGCGCAGATTGCCTATGCCGCCCAGCACGGCGGCGGTAAACGCTTTCAGCCCCAATAGCGTGCCCATGTAATAGTGCACGATGCCGTAGTTGGCGCTGATCATGATGCCAGCCACTGCCGCCAGCGCAGAGCCTATCATGAAGGTGGCCGAGATCACGACGTTGATATTTACGCCCATCAGCGCGGCAGAGGCAGGATTTTCCGCCACGGCGCGCATCGCTCGTCCGAGCCGGGTGCGATGCACGAGCAGCAGCAAACCGGCCATCATCGCCAACGCCACCAGCACGATTATGATTTGCACCTCGTTGATGATCGCGCCGCCAATATTATGCGGGCTGCTCGGCAGCAGCGACGGAAAGGCATGATACTCGCGCCCCCAGAATATCATCGCCAGATTTTGCAGCACGATGGATACACCTATCGCGGTGATCAGCGGTGCGAGGCGCGGCGCATTACGCAAACGGCGGTAGGCGACACGCTCGATGCCGTAACCCAGCGCCATGCATACCGTGACGGCGATCAGCAGGCTCAGCAACAGCACCAAAAATGGCGGCAAGCCGAATGCCAGCAACAATTGACTGGCCGATAGCGCCACCATCGCGCCTATCATGACCACTTCGCCATGCGCGAAATTAATCAGGCCGAGGATGCCATACACCATGGTGTAGCCCAATGCCACCAAGGCATACACGCTGCCTTGTACCAGCCCGTTAATTATTTGTTGTAGAAATATATCCAAAGCTCACCTGTAAATAAAAAGCGACACACAAGGTGCCGCTTTCGTTATCTGCCTGACCATCAACGTGCCGCCGACGCGGCCCCGCCCATGGTTTGCAGTGGGTGCCACTTGCCTTGCTGGATTTGATACATGGTTATTGCGCCTCCCTTAAGGTCGCCTTTTTCGTCGAAAGTGATCTTACCGGTCACGCCGTTGTGTGAAATTCCCGCTAACGCGGACAGATATTTTGCCGGTTCGGCAGAATCGGCCTGCTGCATCGCGGCGATCATCACGTTCACTGCGTCATAACAATACGGCGCATACAACTGAATGGGCTGACCGAATTTCGTCTGGTAGCGATTGGAAAAATATTCCCCGCCCGGCATTTTGTCCAGCGGTACGCCGGGTAATGAAGCATAGACGCCCTCTGCGGCGGCACCGGCATTGTCAATCAGCTTGGGCGTGTAGCCACCATCGCCCATCATGAATTTTGCGCCCAGCCCCAATGCCCTCAGCTGCTTGACCATGGGCGCACCCTGTGGATCCATGCCGCCATAAAACACCAGGTCGGGCTTCTTGCCTTTGATGGAGGTCAGCACGGCGGTGAAATCCACCGCCTTGTCGGTGGTGTATTCATGCGCCACGATTTGCGAGCCGTTGGCTTGCGCTGATTTAGAAAATTCATCGGCCAACCCTTGACCATAAGCAGTGCGATCATCTATCACCGCGATTTTTTTTGCGCCCAGATTCTTCGTGGCAAATTCACCCAACACCCTACCTTGTTGCCCATCATTGGCCATCACCCGAAACGCGGTTTTGAAACCCTGCGCGGTGTAGCCAACGGCGGTAGCGGAAGGAGAAATTTGCGCGATACCGTTGTCGCGGTAAATTCGGGAAGCGGGAATGGAAGTGCCGGAATTGAGATGGCCAATAATGCCGTTTACTTTTGCGTCCACCAATTTTTGCGCCACGATAGTGGCGGTTTTAGGATCGGCCTGATCATCTTCGCTGAGCAACTCGAAACGCACTTTCTTGCCGCTTAGGGTAATGCCCCTGGCATTGGCATCCTCAATGGCCATGCGCGTGCCATTTTCATTGTCCTTGCCAATGTGCGCTTGCGGTCCGGTAAGCGGGGACGACGCGCCGATCTTAACAACCAGCTCATCGTGGGGCAGGGTTGAAGCTCCAGAATTGGGTGCTGATATTTCCGTTTTTCCGCAAGCAGTTAGCACGGCGACAAGCAAAAATGCTGCCGACAGGTGTTTATATGACATGGGTGTTTATACCGATAAGTGAAGGCTGAATTATCCGTAGCCCCCCCAGGATTGTCAATTTACAGCGTGGTTGTTGCCGATTCATCGGCTTTAAAACCACGGCCTACCCCTTGCGGGTGAAGACAGTACATGCAGTACGGCAAGAGCCGAAGACGAAGCCAACGCAGTGATCGTTATCTAATGCGAATTGGAATAACCACCCCGGCGCTACGCGCCACACCTCCTTGGCTAAGGAGGTGAAAAATAAATTTGTTGTTTGCTGCGGGAGGGGAGGGCACCCGCAAGGGGTAGGCCGAGTTGCCTCGAAGAGGTTTTTGCCCCCTGTGGGGGTAATTCCATTTCCAGATAGAAACGCCCATAATTTTTTCACCTACCGCTCGCCCTGAGCTTGTCGAAGGGTGTATTAGCACGGCCAAGTGGTTCGACAAGGCCTTTAGTCCTGAGCGTAGCCGAAGGGTCACCACGAACGGGTTGGATTGTTATCGTTTCTATCTGGAAATGGGATAAGACCCCCAATAGAAAAATCCGATGAAACAAAAAAACGGCAAAAGCCGCTTTTCTTGTCGCACACCATTATTATTTTAGTGGCGTTGCTTGCGCAGTTTCTGTATCGCTTGCAACTGGGCAATCGCCTCGGCCAGCTCGGCTTGTGCTGCGGCGTAGTCAATGTCAGAAGTGCGGTTTTTCATCGCATCTTCTGCGGCACGCTTGGCTTCCAGTGCGCGCGCTTCATCCAAATCACCACCGCGGATGGCGGTGTCAGCCAGAATGGTGACCAGATTGGGCTGCACTTCCAGCATACCGCCGGAAACATAAATTAGCGTATCTTCACTTTGGTTCGGCAGCTTGAGGCGTACTGAACCCGGCTTGATGCGCGTCAGCAGCGGGGCGTGGCGTGGATATATACCCAATTCACCCATTTCACCCGGCACCACGACCATTTCAGCAAGGCCGGAAAAAATTGATTCCTCTGCGCTCACTACATCGACATGAACAGTCATTGCCATATCTTTCCTTGAAATTAAAGTCGGCCTTGATTACAGCGTCTTGGCTTTTTCAATCGCTTCGTCTATGGTGCCGACCATGTAGAACGCCTGCTCTGGCAGGTGATCGTAATCGCCGTTGACGATGCCTTTGAAGCCTTTGATGGTTTCCTTCAGCGTCACATACTTGCCTGGACTGCCGGTAAATACTTCGGCCACGTGGAACGGCTGTGACAGGAAGCGCTGAATTTTACGCGCGCGCGCCACGGCCAGTTTATCTTCCGGTGCCAGTTCGTCCATCCCCAGAATGGCGATGATGTCGCGCAATTCCTTATAGCGTTGTAAGGTTTGTTGCACGCCGCGCGCGGTGTTGTAGTGTTCTTCGCCTACCACCAGCGGATCGAGCTGGCGCGAGGTGGAATCCAGCGGATCCACGGCAGGGTAAATACCCAGCGAAGCAATATCACGCGACAGCACCACAGTTGAGTCGAGGTGCAAGAAGGTGGTTGCAGGAGACGGATCGGTCAAGTCGTCGGCGGGTACATACACCGCTTGTATCGAAGTGATGGAGCCAGTCTTGGTTGAGGTAATGCGCTCCTGCAAACGTCCCATTTCTTCCGCCAGCGTCGGCTGGTAACCCACCGCAGAAGGCATACGGCCCAACAGCGCGGATACTTCCGTACCGGCCAGCGTGAAGCGGTAAATGTTGTCCACAAAAAACAGAATGTCGCGGCCTTCATCGCGGAAATACTCGGCCATGGTCAGGCCGGACAGCGCCACACGCAGACGGTTGCCGGGCGGCTCGTTCATCTGGCCGAACACCATGGCCACTTTCGATTCAGGCAGATTGTCCAGTTTGATAACGCCTGCTTCCGACATTTCGTGATAGAAGTCGTTACCTTCACGGGTACGCTCACCCACACCGGCGAACACGGACAAACCGGCGTGCTGTTTGGCGATGTTGTTGATCAGCTCCAGCATGTTCACGGTCTTGCCTACACCCGCGCCGCCGAACAGACCGACCTTGCCGCCCTTGGCAAACGGACAAACCAGATCAATCACCTTGATGCCGGTTTCCAGCAAGTCAACCGATGGCGACAGCTCGTCGAACTTTGGAGCCTTCTGATGGATAGAGCGGCGTTCGGTGCATTTGACTTCGCCCGCCTC
>JANPNS010000123.1:0-3366 GCA_031427575.1 Gallionellaceae bacterium | reverse complement strand
TGCTGCCTGCTACCCGGCATCAGCATCGCACAACAACAAACCATACTGGTATTCGGCGACAGTTTGTCGGCAGCTTACGGCATCCCGCTTGATGCGGGATGGGTCAGCCTGTTGCAGCAGGAATTACAAAGCACACACCCGCAATACCAGATCGTCAATGCCAGCATCAGTGGCGAAACCACCGGCGGTGGCCTGCGGCGCCTGACCAAGGCGCTGCGTCAACATCAACCCGGCATCGTCATTCTGGAGTTGGGCGCAAACGATGGACTGCGCGGCATAGCCACCCAGGACATCGAAGCCAACCTCAGAGAACTCATCAAGCAATCACACACAGTCGGTGCCAAGGTACTGATGCTGGGTATACGGCTGCCACCGAATTACGGTGGCGGATACACCGCGCGCTTCAAGGCGCTGTACCCCAGACTGGCCAAGAAATATCAAGTAGCGCTGGTTCCATTCATGCTGGAAGGTATTCTTCCAGAAGAGTTCCAGGCCGATAACTTGCACCCCGCCGCAGCGGGGCAAACTAAAATTCTGCACACCGTTTTGGAAAGCCTGCAGCCACTACTGCTTAGCTCACCTTGACTTGAGCCGCCCCTGTCGCCATGCATCTAATCACCGCTGCGTGCAGAAACCCTTCCTCATGTAGCCGCGACAAAATGGATAACACCACATCGCAAGCCGAAACCGGTGACGTCGGTCATGGCACGCGCGGTATCCATTTCTGACAACCAGATGCCGGGCGTATTGAGTTGCGTGGTGCTGCGCAACATCTCGGCATAACCATCGTCATCCAGTTGCTCTTTTTTCAGCGCCGCGCTCAAGATACCGATGCCCAGACCTTTGGCCAGTATCAGCGCATCGCCGCTGCGCGCCTGATTGTTGCGCTTGGCCCGATCCGGATGCACGATGCCCAGCACGACCAGTCCGTAGATCGGCTCCGGCGTATCTATCGAATGCCCACCCGCCACCGGAATGCCGGCCTGCGCGCACACCGACGCACCGCCCGCCAAAATTTTCTGGATAATCTCCAGCGGCAAGGTATTGACTGGCATGCCCACGATGGCCAGCGCGAGGATCGGCATCAGGGAACAGTATTCAGCAAACCCTGAGTTTCAATGAAATTTACAATTTCTGCCAGCCCCGTCCCGATTTTTAAATTACTGAACACAAACGGCCGTTCGCCACGCATTTTTTTAGCGTCCCGGTCCATCACTTCGAGCGAAGCGCCGACCATGGGCGCCAGGTCTATTTTATTGATGATCAGCAAATCAGATTTGGTAATGCCTGGCCCGCCTTTGCGCGGAATTTTGTCCCCCGCCGCGACATCTATCACATACAGCGTCAGGTCAGACAGTTCCGGGCTGAAAGTCGCGGCCAGATTATCGCCGCCGCTCTCGACAAAAATGACATCGAGGCCGGGAAATTTGTTGGACAGGCGCGCCACCGCTTCCAGATTGATCGAAGCATCTTCGCGGATCGCGGTATGCGGACAGCCACCGGTTTCCACGCCTATGATGCGCTCTGGCGCAAGCGCCTCGTTGCGCACCAAAAATTGCGCGTCTTCTTCTGTGTAAATATCGTTGGTGACCACAGCGATATTGTATTTGTCACGCAGCGCACGGCACAGCGCCAACGTCAGCGCCGTTTTACCGGAACCGACCGGGCCACCTATTCCGACCCGTAACGGTTGCAAACTCGTTTTCATGATATTTTCATTTCTAATGGGCATCTCTAAAAATTAGATCAAGCCGATGATGGCAAGGCGAAAGCGGGCAAAAAAGCGGAGTTTACACGAAAGTAAATGAGCATTTTGAGCCAGCTTTCAACACCGCCAGCGCGGCTTTAGCGAATTTTGAGAGGTGCCCATCAGGAACGAAACAAACGCGAATACTGTGTTTCATGCTGGCTGCAGGCAATGGCAAAACCCGGCGCAAAATTACTGTAATCCGCTTCGGCTAAATCATGCGCCTGTTCGACTATGGGCGCAATGCGTGCGCCCAGCATCAACATAATACGCTGCCCGCTGGCTTGACCGAGCGGCACAGCCTTAAGTGCCGCCAATGTTTGATTCTCCATCCATGCCCACAAATAAGCGGTGAGCGCCGCCTCTTCCTCGACCTGCCATGCCGCTGCGGTGCAGGCCCACACGGCAGGATACGAAGGCGTACCCAATGCACCGGCAAGCTCCAAAGCAGGCAATCCCTCTGCGCCTAACTCCCCCAACAGCCGCGTCAGTGAGTAACCCATTTGCACGGTCTCGGCGCGTAACTCCGCAGTTTCGCGGCTGGCCAGAAAGCGCATATTGAGTTGTGCCAGCCGCGCAGTGTCATGTGCATCGCACGCGCGCAGCATGTGCGCCAGCAGTGGCGCTTCAAAGCGGCCGATATTCCATTGCAGCAGATCGCCTATCCAGGCCAGCGCGCTGGCTTCATCTTTTATTATTGCCGTTTCGGCTGCCCACTCCAGACCTTGCGAATAGGCGTACGCACCTACCGGTAATGTCGGACTGGATAGTTGCAGCAAGCGTGTGAGTTGCATGTTCATGCTTTACGGTATTGATGTATCACCGGCGTCGCACTGGTTGCGCCGCCATGTGTGTGACCCTGTCCATAAGCACCGGATTCCGGCTGGAACGGCGCGACGATTTCTGTCACCTCCAACCCCAGCCCCGCCACCATGTCGCGCAGCACATGGTCGGCGGCAAAGCGCAGCCAGCCGCTACCCACTTGCACCGCTACATGGCGATTCCCCAGGTGATAAGCGCCGCGCATCAGCAACATCGGGTCTGCCGCGCGCGCTTCCAATAAAATTTCGGGCGTGGCCAGCACTTGCACAATGCGGCCATCGTCGGCCAGCAGTTTATCGCCATCGCGTAACACCGTGCCGCGTTGCATAAATAATCCCACCTCCTCACCCGATGCAGCGCGCGTGCGCAAACGGCATTTGCAGCGCAACTCGAAAGTTAAATTCAACTGTTCCGTAGGTGTTGCATCAGATGCTGCCTGTTGTTGAATGACTAACATAATTAAAACAGAAAATAACGCTGCGCCATCGGCAGCACGTCCGCCGGTTCGCACACCAGCAATTCACCATTAGCGCGCACGGCATACGTTTCAGCATCCACTTCCATGTGCGGCAGAAAATCATTATGGATCATGTCCTGCTTTCTCACGTTACGTGTATTGCGCACCGCCTCCAGCGGTTTTTGCAAACCCAGTGCGTGCACGGCAGGATTTTTCAGCGCGGCTTGCGAAACAAATGTCAGCGAAGTTTTCAGCGCGCCACCAAAGGCGCCGAACATCGGCCGGTAATGCACCGGCTGCGGCGTAGGTATGGACGCATTCGGATCGCCCATTGCGGCGG
>JANPNS010000122.1:0-2302 GCA_031427575.1 Gallionellaceae bacterium | reverse complement strand
CACAACACTTCGCCGCCAATCCCATTGGCGCGCGCTTTGCGGTCAGTCATCAAACCCTTGGAAGTAGACACGATGGCGACGCCCAAGCCATTCATCACCTTGGGAATGTCTTCGCAGCACTTGTATATGCGAAGGCCGGGGCGGCTGACACGCTGAATTTTTTTCGATCACCGGTCGGCCAGCGTAATACTTCAGGCCGATCTCCAGCACGGGCTTGCCATCGTTGCTGGAAATATTAAAACCTTCCACATAACCTTCATCCTGCAGCACCTTGGCAATCGCCACCTTGAGCTTGGAAGAAGGCATTTTGACAGTTACTTTTTCCGCCATCTGCGCATTTCTGATGCGCGTTAGCATGTCGGAGATCGGATCGCTCATACTCATAAATTCACCCTTACCAGCTTGCCTTGATTACGCCAGGAATTTCGCCCTTCATCGCAAATTCACGCAACTTGGTGCGACCCAGACCAAACTTACTGAATACTCCGCGCGGACGCCCGGTCAGTGCACAACGGTTGCGCAGGCGCACCGGGCTTGAATCTCTGGGCAACGCCTGCAGCTTTTGCCGTGCGGCGTACCGAACTTCGTCGCTCAGCTTGATGTTGCCTATAGATGCCTTCAATTCTGCGCGCTTGGCGGCGAATCTCTTGACCGTATCGCGACGCTTTAACTCGCGGTTAATGACAGATGCTTTAGCCATTTATTCCCCAATTCATATATATGTAGTTAGTTCTTCAATGGAAATTTGAATGCCAGAAGAAGGGCGCGAGCCTCTTCGTCATTCTTCGCGCTGGTGGTAATGGTGATGTTCATGCCACGCAAAGCATCAATTTTGTCGTACTCGATTTCCGGAAAAATAATCTGCTCTTTGATGCCCATGTTGTAATTGCCGCGGCCATCGAATGCCTTGCCGGAAATGCCGCGGAAATCGCGAATGCGCGGAATGGCCACCGTCACCAGGCGATCCAGGAATTCATACATGCGCGTCTTGCGCAGTGTGACCTTGCAACCCACCGGGTAGTTTTCGCGAATCTTGAAGCCGGCGATGGATTTTTTGGATTTGGTCACTACCGGTTTCTGGCCAGCTATTTTCTGCATGTCGCCCACCGCATGCTCCATCACTTTCTTGTCGGCCACCGCCTCGCCCACACCCATGTTCAGGGTAATTTTTTCGATGCGCGGCACTTCCATAATGGACTTGTAGCCGAACTTTTTCATCAGTTCAGGCGCTACCTTGCTTTTATAATAGTCAAACAAACGAGCCATGATGCTATCCTTTTACGCGTCAATCATTTCGCCGCTGGATCTAAAAATGCGCACTTTGCGGCCATCTTTCAGCGTTTTAACCCCAACGCGGTCAGCCTTTTTTGCCGCCGCATTGTAAATAGCCACATTAGAAGCGTGGATGGACATTTCTATGACCACTATACCGCCGGTCATACCCTTTACCGGGTTCGGCTTTTGGTGCTTCTTGACCTTATTAATGCCGCTCACCAGCAAGCGATCACCCAGCACGCGCAGTACATTGCCGCGGTTGCCCTTGTCTTTGCCAGCGATGACGATGACATCATCATTTTTTTTAATCTTGAGCATGATTCTTCCTTAACACTTCGGGCTTTACAGCACTTCAGGAGCCAGCGAGACGATTTTCATAAAGCGCTCGGTACGCAATTCGCGTGTGACGGGTCCAAAAATACGGGTTCCGATCGGCTCCAGCTTGCTGTTCAATAGCACTGCTGCATTGCCGTCAAACTTGATCAGCGATCCATCCGGACGGCGCACGCCTTTGGCGGTGCGCACGACTACCGCGCTATGCACTTCGCCCTTCTTTACGCGCGAACGCGGCGCTGCATCGCGGATGCTGACTTTAATGACATCGCCAATACCTGCATAACGACGCCTGGAGCCACCGAGCACCTTGATGCACATAACAGTGCGGGCGCCCGTATTGTCGGCAACACTCAAAACAGTTTGCATTTGTATCATTTATTTGATCTCCAACTTTATCCGCATTATGGCGGCTAGTTTTGGAACCCGTTCGGGTCAGACCGCCGCATACGGCGGTAAAACGAATTAAGCCGCCGTTGGTGGCAGATGAAAAAACAGCTTCTTCCTATCGTTTGCCCCCTCTCCCTCCGGGATAACCAGCGACTTGGCTGCGGTCTTTGGCAGCCTAGTCGAATGGCTAGTTGTCCCACCCAGAGGATTGAGGAGAGGGTTCAGAAACGAAGCCGCGCATTATATTGAAACTGGGCAATATGCGCAAGCGCCAATTGCAATTATATTAATAATCTAAACCGCT
>JANPNS010000121.1:0-1695 GCA_031427575.1 Gallionellaceae bacterium | reverse complement strand
GTTCCCGATCCGTTCTCATTCGAGGTATTTCTTAACGCCGATGATGGAGGGGTGTTGCGTTTACTGGCGCACTATGCGGGATATGAACGAAATTTCGATGACTTTTTGGTTGGCGGATAGCGCGAGGTTGGTGGTCAATTGCGTGAAGCGTCATCCCGCTACCCCTCTCGATTCTTGAGTTTGATGAGCGCACATTGGGCTGACATTTCGGAAGGATTTCGTGATGACATTATGGATGGGGTCGCCAATTACCTGACGCATCGTTATGGCAATTTGCAAGCCAATGGCACATGGGCACCGGTCGACGGACCGGATGCCCCTACCTTGGCGAGTTGTGTCCTTGATGAACTGGAAAGACACCCAAGCCATTGGCAACTCAACCGTTCTGCATCCGATGCCATGCAAGCCTGCGCCCAGGTCATCCACGACACGAAAAATGCTGCGCGGCTGGTGTTTCTGGCTATAGGTTTTGCAAATCTTAGGGAGAAAAGTTCTATCAAAGGTGATTCGATCGATTTGATTGATACGGGCATCAATATGACGAGCGGTCACATTACTGAAGCCCTGATGATCTTGGCCAATAAGTTACTAGAATACAGCGTTCCATTTCCTGAGTTGTTATCACCCACACTGCGCCGTTTTGCCGACAATGAACACCCTGCAATTCGAGCCTTAATCCTTCGACATCTACCGTATTTACAAAGCCTGAATCCTGAATTGGGATGGGATTTATTCCGTATCGCCATGCAAGATGCCACAGGACTTTGGAAAACCGCTGAGCCTTGCCTTTATCACTCTTATCACAATCAATTTGAAAAAGTTGCTCTCTTGCTGGCGCGTATTCACAGTGAAGGTAGCGGCGAAGACCTGGTAACGTGGGGGCGTATTTCAGCCTTGTCAGCTCTAACGGGGCACATCGACTTTGCCGTGTTACTTGAGAATTTGAAAACCCTGGATGCCACAGAGGCGTGGCGGGGAGCCGCTGGTGTCTGGACTCACCCTGAAAATATCAAACAACATCGAGATCAGTGCCTTGCTGGCATCGAAGCCGGTTTGAATGCCGATAGACCTCATGCTGTCGCAACTGCGCGGCAGGTGGAACATATTTTTCATGACAACACACTAGTAATTTCTATCCCGACAGAGCTGATTCGCCTCTGTTTTGGCGCGTTTGAAAGTGATAGCGAAAACAAACATCGCGACCTCTATGGTTTTAATGAATGGCTTAACGCTACCTCGCACCGTGATCCAGAGCAAGCCTTAACTGCAACTGAAATTTACCTAACCTATGTCGCTCATGCCAAGCCATTTTTCTACGATTATGAAAATCGCCTTACCCAGCTAATGACCCGTCTATTTGCTGAGGCCGAAGAAAGAGAAGAATCTGACCAAGGCGCGATGCTGCGACGTGTGGTATCCGTTCAAGACACACTTCTGTCATTAGGGGTAAACGGCATTAGTGATTGGCTAAAGGCGGCTGAGCGACAATGATTATTGTTGATACTGTTATCCAGTTTTACCCAATTTTTTCGGCATCCGGTGGATGGCTAAGTTTGACCTTGAGCGCACCAGGAAATCCGTAAATCTTGATCAGCTTTCCCGCGGCGGCGTCCTGCTCGTTCCACTGCAAACCGCTACGCCGGCTGGATCGCGGCGGCCGGCGGGCTCGCGGCCCGCAAGACCGGAGACGCGCCC
>JANPNS010000120.1:0-1703 GCA_031427575.1 Gallionellaceae bacterium | reverse complement strand
ATGGCCCGGAATATCACCGTGGCAGGTCCACCCACTGGAACCGGCACAGGTACGGACCCTTGGCCTGTTCATACTCGTCATCAATGGCCTGCTGTTCTGGTTTGCCGGGTCTGTACTGAAAGGATTTGAAGTCAGCGGTTTCTGTGTAGGCGTGTTGGGCGCCTTGCTCTACAGTATTTTTTCTTCCGTGCTCACGATGATAGTATTTCAAAAGAATTCATCATCCGACTCCAATATAAAAAATTAGCCTGCACACACGCGGAGACGCCATCACACCATGACAAAAAAATTATCCCTCAGCTTTGAATTCTTCCCGCCGCAGACTCCGGAAGGAATTGAAAAACTCAACGCTACTCGCAAGCTGCTCTCTCAACTCAAGCCGGAATTTTTTTCGGTTACCTTTGGTGCTGGCGGCTCGACACGTGATCGCACGCTGGAAACCGTGCAGCAGATTCAGGCCGAAGGCAGTGCTGCTGCACCTCACCTGTCCTGCGTGGGATCCACCCGAGAAAACATTCGTGCCATTTTACAAACCTACAAAAAAGTGGGCATCAAACGTATTGTGGCTCTGCGTGGTGACCTGCCATCAGGCATGGCCACTACCGGCGAGTTCCACTATGCAAATGAGCTAGTCGCCTTTATTCGCGCAGAAACCGGCGACCACTTTCATATCGAAGTAGCGGCTTACCCCGAGTTTCACCCACAAGCCAAATCACCGCGTGACGACCTGCTTAATTTCGAACGAAAAGTTAAAGCGGGCGCTAATTCTGCGATTACCCAATACTTCTACAATCCCGACAGCTACTTTCATTTCGTCGAGCAGTGTCACAAACTCGGCATCACCATTCCCATCGTGCCGGGCATCATGCCGATCGGAAAATTCTCGCAACTAGCGCGCTTCTCCGACGCCTGTGGTGCAGAGATTCCTCGCTGGGTACGCAAGACGCTGGAAAGCTATGGTGATGACACCGCATCGGTGCAAGCCTTCGGTCTGGACGTGGTGACAAAGCTGGGGGAAATCCTGCTTGTCGGTGGCGCACCAGGCCTGCATTTCTACACCCTCAACCAGTCTGCACCCAGTCTGGAAATCTGGAAACGAATGGGAATTTGAACATCATGCGCGCACCTGAACTACTTTTACCTGCCGGCACCCTCGCAAAAATGCGCACCGCCTTCGCTTTCGGCGCAGATGCAGTCTATGCTGGGCAACCGCGCTACAGCTTGCGTGCGCGCAACAATGAGTTTCAGCTGGAAGAGCTGGGGATAGGCATTAATGAAGCACATCAATTGGGCAAGAAATTCTTTGTCGCCAGCAATCTGATGCCGCACAACGCCAAGGTAAAAACTTACCTCAAGGATATGGAACCGGTGATTGCAATGCAGCCGGACGCGCTGATTATGGCCGATCCCGGCCTGATCATGATGGTGCGCGAACGTTTTCCGCAAGCCGTTATTCACCTGTCGGTACAGGCCAATACAGTCAATTTCGCGGCGGTAAAATTCTGGCAGAAACTCGGCCTGTCACGCATTATCCTGTCGCGCGAACTGTCGCTGGACGAGATCGAAGAAATTCGCCAGCAGTGCCCCGACATAGAGCTGGAAGTATTCGTGCATGGCGCATTGTGCATGGCCTACTCCGGGCGTTGCCTGCTCTCCGGCTATTTCAACCACCGCGACGCCAACCAGGGCACCTGCACCAATTC
>JANPNS010000119.1:0-16043 GCA_031427575.1 Gallionellaceae bacterium | reverse complement strand
AAGACCGTTCTGCACCGGCTGTGATACCGACTTGCGAACAAATACGCCAGGCGCAACTAATTCGATCTAGACGGTCATCTTGGCATACATCTGGCCCTTCCCGTCTCTCGGCTGACCCAGTGCATTCACCACGCGGCCTATCAGTTCAGGGCCGACCGGCACTTCCAGAATGCGGCCGGTACACTTGACCGTATCGCCTTCGGTGATGTGCTCGTAGTCGCCCAGCACCACGGCGCCGACCGAGTCGCGTTCCAGGTTTAGCGCCAGACCAAATGTGTTGCCGGGGAATTCCAGCATCTCACCCTGCATCACATCAGACAGACCATGAATACGCACGATGCCGTCGGTTACGCTGACCACGGTACCTTCAGTACGCGCTTGCGTTAACATTTCGAAATTCTCGATACGGCTGCGAATCAAATTACTAATTTCAGAAGGGTTGAGCTTCATCTGCGTTTCCTTAAAATTTCAAAATCTGTTATCAGGCCAAGGCGTTGGCCAGTTCGGACAGCTGGCTACGTGCGGAACCATCAATTACCTTGTCACCGGCGCGTATGATTACTCCGCCCAGCAACGCACGGTCAATTTTGGTGCTGAGCTTGATCTCGCGGCCCATGCGTTTTTTCAACGCTGCGGTTATTTTTTGCTTTTGCGCTTCGTTCAGCTCGAAGGCTGAAGTTACTAAGACATCAATACTTTTTTCTTCATCTGCGCGCAACGTTTCGAAGAGAGCCGAGATTTCCGGCAGCAATATCAAGCGCTGACTCTCTATCAACAAGTTGATAAAGTTAGCTTCAGGCCCGCTGCTTTTGGCGCCGCACAGTGACAGCATCAATGCTTCCAGTTGGGTGCGGATAACGCGCGGGCTGGTCACAACCGCGCGCACGTCTGTATTCAGCACGGCCTCTGCCCCGGATTGCAACATCTCCGACCACCCATTGAGGTTGCCCAGCTTGCGCGCCTCATCAAAAGATGCTTGGGCATAGGGACGTGCGACGGTAATTGATTCAGCCATGGCGTTTAACGTGAAACGCGCGCAGCGCTTCGTTTGCCTCCTCGCCCGCTTGCGGGAGAGGATTGAGGAGAGGGAACGGGCATGTTAGGTTTCATGTTATTAAAGGGTCCATGTCCGTTAGATTTCTCCAACCAGTTTTTCCAGCAAATCACTGTGTGCCTTGGCATCAATTTCGCGGCCTAGAATTTTGCCTGCCCCGGCCAGCGCCACAGCGGACACCTGGGTGCGCAGCAATTCGCGCGCACGGAAGACTTCCTGATCGATTTCCGCTTTTGCGCCAGCAATGATGCGCTCGCCCTCTACCCTGGCTTGTACCTTGGCCGATTCGACGATTTCGCTGGCACGTTTTTCACCATTGTTCACGATTTCGCTGACCTTTTCCTTTGCTTCACGCAAAATCTCCGCAGAACGCTTTGCGGCCAATTCCAGATCGAGCTTAGCCCGCTCCGCTGCCGCCAAGCCATCGGCGATTTGTTTTTTGCGTTGCTCCAGCGCGGCCATAATCGGTGGCCAGACGAACTTCATGCAAAACCACACGAACAGTGCGAACATGATCGTCTGGGCAAGAAGAGTTGCATTGATATTCATGCAAGCTGCCTTTCCTGAATTTTATGTTGTTGCTCGGGGTCGATTAACTTACTACCGCAAACATGATGTACATCGCAATACCGACAGCAATCATCGGCACCGCATCAACCAAGCCCATCACCACGAAAAACTGGGTGCGCAGCATCGGGATGAGTTCCGGTTGACGTGCCGCACCTTCCAAAAAGCGGCCTCCCAGAATACCTATACCGACGGCCGCGCCCAACGCGCCCAGACCCATCATCAGCGCTCCAGCGATATAAAGCAGTGCATTTGCCGTTTCCATTTTTTATTTCTCCTGGTTGAAAAAGTTAACGTTATAAAATTGATTAGATGATTTTAGTGATGTTCCTGATGTGCCATATCCAGATAGACCACAGTCAGCGTCATGAAGATGAACGCCTGCAAGGTGACGATCAGAATGTGGAATATCGCCCAGCCCAGCGACAGCAGTATCTGCGATCCAAATAAAGTGGCGCTGCCCAGCGATAGTCCCAGCCATGCCCCACCCATCAATGCGATCAGAATGAAGATCATTTCGCCCGCGTACATATTGCCGAACAGACGCAGCGCGAGCGAGATCGGTTTGGCAATCAGGTTGACACCTTCCAACAATATATTGACCGGCATACCCCACTTGCCGAACGGTTGCAGCGTCAACTCACCCGCGAATCCAGCCGCACCCTTCATCTTGACGCTGTAAAAAAGCACCAGCAAAAACACGCCTATCGCCATGCCGAATGTGGCATTCGGATCAGTGGTGGGAACAACTTTGAAGAAGGGAACGCCGAGTTGATGCATCACCAGCGAAACATAGTCTATCGGCAGCAGATCCATCAGGTTCATGGCAAAAACCCAAAAGAAAATGGTCAGCGCCAAAGGGCCTATCATATTGTTCTTGCCGGAAAACGAGCCACGCACACTGCTATCTATGAACTCGATCGCCCACTCACAAAAATTCTGCAAGCCACCGGGAATTCCTGCGCTGGCGCTCTTGGCGACACTGCGGAACATGAGCATGATGACTGCGCCCAACAGCAGGGACATCAATACCGTGTCCAGATTGAGCGCCCAGAAACCCATCGCCTTGGCTTCTTCGGCGCTGTGCGCGATACCCCAAGTGCCATCCGGCAAACGGCCATAGGTGAGGTTTTGTAGGTGATGCTTGATGTATTCCGCTGACGTGAGCGCTTCACTAGACATTTTTATTCGCTATCTCAATCTTTAAATCTGATCAAAAACAACCGGGCTACCAACAGCACCGCTTGACCCATCACAAAACCACCCAGCAACGCGAGCGGCGATAATTTCAGCACTGCCAGGCACAAACCAAGCAGCGCAACCACCGTCAGAAATCTTTCGGCGGCGTAAAAATACATGAGCCGTAGTTGATGATGTGCGTCCTGGACGGAAATCACAGCCGCTCGAGACATACGCCAAGCCAGCAATGCCCCGTTGACAACAGAAACCCCACCGCCACTTAACACCGCTAAAGCCAATTGCGGCGTACCCTTGATGCCGTAAACCATGCCTGCGACCAGTAGCGTAATCGCTACCTGCGCCCCAACCACACGGCGAGCCGATTTTCTTTCTTTGGCTTCAACATCGAAAAGCGCGGCGATGATAGCGATGTTTCCCGGAGGTGTCAAACAATGCTGTTGTACATCGCCATCATTTTTACTCAACTTATTTGCCATTTTTGAGCTTAAGGGCGCCTCTAAAAATTCAAAATCCTAAGCGAGACAAGGCGCGAGCAAAAAGTTGCGACGCCGCATATATGTGATATGTAAGGAGTAATTTTTTGTGAGCAACGCAGTATCGTGACGGAGTTTGGATTTTTAGAGGTGCCCTTAATCTGACATGCACAGAACTGCCTATATATTCGCTTCTGCATTTGCCGCATAGCGCAGTCAGTTCATTTCAGGCGCGTTATTAGTTCATCGAGATGATCATGGCTGGTGTAGTCGATAATCAGCTTGCCTGCGCCTTTTTTTCCGGCCTTGATCTGCACATTGGTGCCAATACGTTGGGCCAGATCTTCCTGCAAGTGCAAAATGTCGCGATTGGGTTTGGTTTTTTTGTGCTTGGGTGCGGGACTCAACACGTCCTGCACCAGCTTTTCAGCTTCTCGCACCGACAACCCATTTGCCATAATTTTGTTGGCGATGCTGATCTGGTGTGCACCGTCCAGCGCCAGCAATGCACGGGCATGACCCATGTCGAGCCCGCCTTCCAGCAGCATGGATTGAACCGGTTGCGGCAGCTTCAGCAAGCGCAGCAAATTACTGGCTGCGCTACGCGAGCGGCCTACTGCGTCTGCGGCTGTCTGGTGCGTCATTTTAAATTCATCAATCAAACGTTGCAGGCCGACCGCTTCTTCCAGCGGGTTCAGATCTTCCCGCTGAATATTTTCTATCAGTGCCATCGCCAGCGCGGCGTTGTCAGGTACCTTGCGCACCAGCACCGGTACCTGCTTCAGACCGGCCATTTGCGCTGCGCGCCAGCGGCGTTCTCCGGCAATAATTTCCAGGTTACCGTCTGGCAATGCGCGCGCCAGAATCGGTTGCATTACGCCCTGCACCTTGATTGAAGCGGCCAATTCATTTAGCGAGGTTTGATCCATGTGGCTGCGCGGTTGATATTTTCCTGGCCTGAGTTGGCCTATCATAATTTCACGCAACACATCATCTTTTTCCTTGACGTTAGCGGACAGCAATGCATCCAGTCCGCGCCCCAATCCTTTGTTCGGTTTTGCCATTTTTACACCTGTGCCAGTTGTACCGCGTTATTGAGCATTTCGTCCGCCAAGGCCAGATAGGCTTGCGTCCCCTTGGACTGGTTGTCGTGGTAAAGCACCGGTACGCCGTAGCTGGGCGCTTCCGCCAGCCTTATGTTGCGAGGAATGATGGTGCGATAAACTTTGTCGCCGAAATGTTGTTTCAATTGATCCGATACCTGTTGCGCCAGGCTGTTGCGCGGATCAAACATGGTGCGCAGCAAGCCCTCGATTTCCAGGCCGGGGTTAAGATTGCTGCGCACTTTGCGTATGGTATTGACCAGATCACTCAGTCCTTCCAGCGCAAAATATTCGCACTGCATCGGGATCATCACTGCGCGGGCTGCGCACAAGCCGTTCAGGGTTAGCAAGTTGAGCGCAGGCGGGCAGTCAATTAACACATAATCGTATTCGGACAGCACCGGTTGCAATGCATCTTTAAGCCGGGTTTCACGGTTTTCCAATTCGACCAGTTCGATCTCTGCACCCGCCAGATCACGGTTAGCCGGCAGCACGTCATACTTGCCGATTTCAGCGCGCAGACGAACTTCCTGCAGCGACTTGCTGCCCAGTAATACATGGTAGACGGTCGCTGGCAGGTCTCGCTTGTCGATGCCGCTGCCCATGGTGGCATTGCCCTGCGGGTCGAGGTCGATCAGCAACACGCGCTGTTTTGCCGCTGCCAGACTGGCCGCCAAATTAATGGTGGTAGTGGTTTTGCCTACCCCACCTTTTTGATTGGTGACTGCTAATATTTTTACCATTATTATTTCGGCGCTTTCATTTTCAATATAACCAGACAGCGCGCCGCATCCAGCCCCGGCACCTGCAACGGTATCACTTGTTCCAGCGTGACGTCTGCAGGTAGCCGCTGCAGTTCTTGCTGCGGCACCCCCTTCATCGCGGCCCAGCCGCCGTTTTCCGCGAGCAGATGGTGTGTTTGTGTAGTGAACTCGGCTGTTTCGGCAAAAGCACGAGAAATAATCCCGTCAAATTTTTCGCCCGGTTGCCATTGTTCTACTCGCGCACAACACACGCTCACATTATGCAAGCCCAGCTCTATGACCGCCTGCTGAACAAAGCTGGTTTTCTTGCTATTACTGTCCAGTAGCGTGAACATCCATTGTGGCCGCATCAGTGCCAATATCAATCCCGGCAAACCCGCTCCGCACCCCACATCCAGCCATCGCCCCGGCCACAGGTGCGGCAACACAGCTAGGCTATCGAGCAAGTGACTGCTCACCATCTGTTCGGGCTGGCGGATCGCGGTCAGGTTGTAAGTCTTATTCCACTTTTCTAGCAGGATAAGATAAGTCAGTAGTTTCTGCTGTATTTCGGGCGCAACGTCCTGCTCCAGTTGCGCCACGCCTTGTGCCAGCAATTCCGCCAGGCTCACGCGTTACGCAGCACTTTTTCAATCGCTGAATTTTCAGCTGGGAGCTTTTCGCTCATCATAAAACCACGCTTCAAATGAACTAACAACAGAGAAATCGCGGCCGGCGTCATACCCGATATGCGCGCGGCTTGCCCCACCGTTTCCGGCATATGCTGGTTAAGTTTTTGCTGTACTTCAATGGACAGACCGCGCACCGTGCGGTAATCCATAGCTGCTGGTAACGCCATCGTTTCATTGTGTTCGTTGCGCGCGATTTCATCGCGCTGCCGTTCGATATAGCCATGATATTTAGCCTGGACTTCAACCTGCTCCGCTACTTTTTCATCGCTTATCGCATCGCCCGCTCCGGGCAAGGTCATCAACTGGGCATAGCTTACGTCTGGACGGCGCAATAATTCATGCAGGGTATATTCGTGCTCTAACTTTTTTCCCAGCACCCGTTCCGCATCTTGCTGCGCCAGATTTTTTGGGCTCACCCAGATAGATTTAAGGCGCTCTTGTTCAATGGAAATGGCGTCACGCTTATGCTCGAATGCCTGCCAGCGCACATCATCCACCACACCCAGACGGCGTCCAATCTCGGTCAGGCGCAGATCGGCGTTGTCTTCGCGCAGCTGCAAGCGGTATTCGGCGCGGCTGGTAAACATGCGGTACGGCTCCGATACCCCGCGCGTAATCAAATCATCCACCAGCACCCCCAGATAAGCTTCATCGCGGCGCGGGTACCAGCTTGGCTGTTCATTGGCATACAGCGCGGCATTGATGCCGGCCAGCAAGCCTTGCGCCGCCGCCTCTTCATAGCCGGTGGTGCCGTTAATTTGTCCGGCAAAAAACAAGCCGGCGATGGCTTTGGTTTCCAGTGAGTGCTTCAGCCCGCGTGGATCGAAATAATCGTATTCAATGGCATAACCGGGGCGGGTGATGTGGGCGTTTGCTAACCCCGTTATCGAGCGCACCAGCTCCAGTTGCACATCGAACGGCAAGCTGGTGGAAATACCGTTGGGATAGACTTCATGCGTGGTCAGCCCTTCCGGCTCCAGAAAAATCTGGTGCGCATCCTTGTCGGCAAAGCGCGTGATCTTGTCTTCGATAGACGGACAATAGCGCGGCCCCACCCCTTCGATCACGCCGGTAAATAGCGGCGAACGGTCTAGGCCGCCACGGATAATGTCGTGCGTGCGTTGATTGGTATGGGTAATCCAACAGGGCAGTTGCTGCGGATGCTGTTCGGCGCGACCGATGAAGGAAAATACTGGCACGGGTGTATCACCTGGTTGTTCGGTCATCACCGAATAATCAATGGTACGCCCGTCAATGCGCGGGGGGGTGCCGGTTTTTAGCCTGCCCACCGGCAAATTCAGTTCACGCAAGCGATGCGCCAGGCTGACCGCGGGCGGATCGCCGGCACGCCCGGCTTGGTAATGGGTTTGTCCAATGTGTATCAGCCCGGACAGAAAGGTACCGGTGGTCAGCACCACGGTTTTTGCCGCAAAGCGCAACCCCAGTTGTGTAGCAACCCCGCTCACCCGGTCACCCTCCAGCAGCAAATCGTCTACTGCCTGTTGAAACAACCACAGATTGGGCTGGTTTTCCAGGCGGCGGCGTATGGCTTGCTTATACAACGCGCGGTCGGCTTGGGCGCGGGTTGCGCGCACTGCCGGGCCTTTGGAGGAGTTGAGCGTGCGGAATTGAATGCCCGCTTCGTCAGTCGCGGCGGCCATCGCCCCGCCCAGCGCATCCACTTCCTTGACCAGATGCCCCTTGCCTATGCCGCCTATGGAAGGGTTGCACGACATCATCCCCAGCGTCTCTATATTATGCGTCAGCAGCAACGTGCTGCATCCCCTGCGCGCGCTGGCCAACGCGGCCTCGGTACCGGCATGGCCACCGCCTACCACAATGACGTCAAATATTTTCGGGAATTTCATCGGGTTGTTCGATTTCGAATTGCTGGCTCAAGGGCGCGCATGATACATCAAAAAATGGCAACCACCGAACAGTCAAATTCAATTGTTTCACGTGAAACAAGTTATTCCGGGGGCTTTGCCACAACCTACTTCCCTATACAAAAGCTGTTGAATATCTCGCCCAGCAGGTCGTCTGCGGTAAATTCGCCGGTGATGGAGTTAAGGGCTGTCTGAGCCAGGCGCAGCTCCTCGGCGAAAAGCTCGGCCTGGCACCCTACCCCTGCCGCACGCTGCAAATGATCATCGGCCACCAGCAGCGCGCGCACATGGCGTTCACGCGCCATAAACACACCCGCCTCCTGGTGCCAGCCTATCAGCGTTAGCAGCTGGTCGCGCAACAAATCCAGGCCGTCCCCGGTTTTGGCCGACAGGTAAATATGGCATTCTTCCCCGCGCTGCTCGATGCGCGCAGGCGAATCCAGCAGATCCATCTTGTTGTGGACATACAGGCGCGGGATGGCCGGGGGAAGCTGGGCAATAATTTTCTGGTCGGCTGCGCTTGTGCCGCGACTGGCGTCGAGCAAAATCAGAATTGCATCGGCCTTTTGCAAAACATCCCGGGTGCGGGCGATGCCCATCTGCTCGACTTCGTTTCCCGTTTCACGCAGGCCTGCCGTGTCTATGATGTGCAGCGGCACCCCGCCTATCTGTATGGCTTGGCGTATCGCATCGCGTGTGGTGCCGGGGATTTCACTGACCAGCGCCACCTCCTCCCCGCTTAGCCGGTTTAACAGGCTGGACTTTCCGACATTGGGCTGACCAGCCAGCACAATATGCGCGCCTTCGCGCAACAGGCTGCCCTGTTGCGCCAGGTTGAGAATCTTTTGCAGCTCGTTTCGTAGCGCATCAAGCTGTCCGTCGCGGCGCGTAACGTCCAGCGCGCTGACCTCTTCCTCGGGAAAATCCAGCATCGCTTCGACCAGCATGCGTAATTGAATCAGATCGCGCACCAGCCCGCGTATGGCCTGTGAAAACTCACCTTGCAGCGAGCGCATGGCGCTGCGCGCGGCCTGGCTGGTAGTCGCGCTTACTAAATCCGCTACGCTTTCTGCCTGCGCCAGATCAAGCTTGTCATTAAGGAAAGCGCGCTGGGTAAACTCACCCGGCTGGGCAAGACGTGCACCCAGCGCCAAGCAGCGCTGCAATACCAGTTGCAGCACAGCCGTGCCGCCATGGCCTTGCAGCTCCAGAACATCTTCGCCGGTATAAGAATGGGGTGCGGGGAAAAACAGGGCAACGCCTTGATCCATAATCAGACCTTGTGCGTCACGGAATACAGTATAAGTTGCCTGTCGGGGGGCGGGTATCTTGCCGAGAATAGCGCTTGCCAGCCCGGCAAGGCTGGTCCCGGACACCCTGACCACGCCTATGCCGCCCCTGCCGGGGGCGGTCGCGATCGCGGCAATGCTATCTGCTTTTGGCAACATCCTTGGCCTTGGCTTCCAGGCCGCGCGTGATATACCACTGCTGCGCAATGGACAGCACGTTGTTTATGACGGAATACAACACCAAGCCGGCAGGAAAGAAGAAAAACACGATGCTGAATGCGATCGGCATGAGTTTCATGAGCTTGGCCTGCAATGGATCAAGTGGTACAGGGTTTAGCTTGCTCTGGATAATCATGCTTGCCCCCATAATTAGTGGCAGGACATAGTAGGGGTCAGCTGTCGACAGGTCGGTAATCCAGCCAAAAAATGGGGCGTAGCGCATTTCGACGCTGGCCAGAATAGCCCAGTATAATGCAACAAACACTGGTATCTGGACTAGCATCGGCAAACAACCGCCGAGCGGATTAATTTTTTCCGTCTTGTACAGCTCCATCATGGCTTTATGCAAACGCTCGCGATCATCGCCATATTGCTGTTTAATCTTCTCCAGCTTGGGCGCTACCACGCGCATTCTCCCCATAGACCGGTAACTGGCCGCCGACAACGGGAAAAATGCCAGCTTGATCAGCACGGTCAACAGGATAATCGCTACCCCCCAGTTATTTACCCAGCCATGCAAATAAGAAAGCAGCCAGAATATAGGGGTGGCGATGATAGTCAGCCACCCATAATCAACAGTTAAACCCAGTCCCGGGGCGACCTTGTCCAGCGAGGCTTGCGCGGGTCCGGCATACAAGGATGCGCTAACCTTGGCGCTTTGTCCCGGAGCAATAACATCCACCGGCAGCACCACGCCGACCGAATACAGGTCATTTTCCAGGTGCTTGGTATAAAACTCACGTTGAGCTTTATCTTTGGGTAGCCAAGCCGACACAAAATAGTGCTGTAGCATGCCCGCCCAGCCATTATCGGCCTGTTGTGAATGCTTGGCTTTACCCTTCTCGATGTCGGCAAAAGCTACCTTCTGAAATTTTTCCTGCTCGGTATAGACAGCCGGTCCGGTGTAAGTAGGCATCATCATTGAATCGCCGACGGGCGGCTCCTTATCGCGCACCAGCTGATAGTAGGCGGAGGAAAAAAGCGGACCGCTACCGATGTTTTCGATTTCGAAACCTACATCTATCAAGTAACTGCCGCGATGAAATACATACACCTTGGCAACCTTCGCCCCGGTAACGTCGGTAGCAGACAGGCGAACTTCGAGCGAATCACGCCCTTCGGCTAACTGGTATTCGGTGGCCTGAGCAGAAAAGATCGTGTTGTGCGTAGGCAGTCCGCTACCCAGTAAACCTGTTTGGGCGATGTAGGTATGCGCTCCTTTATCCTGCAGTAATACAAAAGGTTTGTTGCGATCCAGGATATCGTATTGATGCAAAAATTCCACGTGGCGCAAATCCCCGCCGATCGTGTCGATCTCGGCTACCAAATAATCAGTTTTTACGGTTATTTTCTGGCCGGATAAGATTTTTTGTGCAAGAGGCTTTATTTGCTGGCCAGCAATTGCACTGACATCGGGGCGGCTGGCACTAATCGTTGAGCTTGGCACACCGGCTTCCGAAGCTGCTTTGGGCGCAGATTGAGCTATTGGCTGCACCGGGGGAAGTTGCAAACGCTGCCAACCCTCCCACAACAAGATGGCCGAAAAAGTAAAAATCAGAAACAGAAATACGCGTTGAAAATCCATGGGGTTTAACCTATACAAATCTATGGAGCGGGATCGTAACCGCCGGGATGCCACGGGTTACAGCGAACCAACCGCTTAATGCTTAACCAGGAACCGCGCCAAACACCATGCTTGGCGATAACCTCGCGAGCATACTGGGAGCACGTTGGAGTAAACCGACAGGTGGGCGGCATAAGCGGACTAAACAAGTACTGATACACGCCTATCAATCTGATCAAGAACAGCCGAATCACTTTTGCACAGACTGGAACAAGTGAACCAAGGCCAATCGTCCTTCGGCTGAGGTTTCAGGTTTAAATTGCCGCTTGGCCCGTACTATAACATCCAGTGAATAATCGACCGAAAAATTACACCTAAAAACCTCTCGAATCATACGCTTGGTAAAGTTTCTTGCGGTTGCTTTGGGCGTCGATCTCTTGCTCACAATAACCCCAAGCCGGGCAAGTCCATACTCATTCTTGTGCAAATAAACGGAGAACCACTTATTGGTCAAACAATCAGCATGGAGCGCTTGCTCAAACTCTCCGCGTTGTTTTATTCGGCGACATGCGGGCAGAGTATGCCCGGCTTTAGACGGCAAGGCGCGCGCGGCCTTTGGCTCTGCGGGCAGCTATGACCGCCCTGCCACCTTTGGTTTTCATGCGAACCAAGAATCCGTGAGTGCGCTTTCGTTTGGTGACGGAGGGTTGGTATGTGCGTTTCATCTTGATGCCCCTAGGTATAATGGTTCGTGAAAGCCCGCTATTACAATATTTACCGTGACTTATGTCAAGCTTAATTTTCTTCTGTGGATAACTTTCCACCATGCATGTAGAATGTCCGATCAAATATTTTTGCGCTAATATCTGAAAATCATGGCGGATAAAACTTTGTGGGAGGCCTGTCTCCATTTTTTTGAGGGCAGCCTTCCACCACAACAATTTAATTCCTGGATCAAGCCGCTGGCCTTTGAAATAAACGGCGACCAGATTATTTTGACCGCACCTAACAGCTTTACCTTAAAGTTGGTGCAAGAGCGTTTTTTACCAGAAATCTCTAAACGAGCAGAATCATTTCTTTCCGGACCACCGTGCATTGAATTACGTATAGGGAAAAAAACCTCGGTTCCGATAGCACCAAAAAAACCGGCGGCAATTGCAGACACCATCACGACACCAGATCCTTCAATACCCAAAATCAACAAGGGACAAAATAAGCTCAATCCAATGCTGTCATTTGACAATTTTGTCACCGGCAAGGCAAATCAATTAGCCCACTCTGCGGCAATACAAGTAGCCGAGGCACCGGGAACATCTTATAACCCATTGTTCATTTATGGTGGGGTCGGACTAGGGAAAACACACTTAATCCAAGCTATAGGAAACCACATTAAACATGAAAATACTCATGCAAAAGTCTGTTACGTGCATGCGACCAATTATGTATCAGATGTAGTTCGTGCATTTCAAACAAAAAAATTTGACGAATTTAAACAGTTTTACAACTCATTAGATTTATTATTGATAGACGACATTCAGTTCATTGCAGACAAGCCGGGCACGCAGCAAGAGTTTTTTTACACCCTTAACTCTTTAATTGACGGGCACAAGCAGGTAGTCATTACCTGCGATACCTTCCCAAAAGAAATTTCTGGAATGACGCCGCGACTTACCTCGCGCTTCAGTTGGGGATTAACGGTCGCCATTGAACCGCCAGGACTGGAAATGCGAGTGGCAATATTGTTACAGAAAGCCGCGCTATCAAACAACCCAATAAATGAGGATGTCGCATTCTTTATAGCCAAGCACGTGCGCTCAAATATTCGTGAGCTGGAAGGCGCGCTAAAGCGCATCGATGCCTATTCAAAGTTTCACAAACGCACTATTTCTGTTGAGCTTGCCAAGGAAGCGCTCAGGGATCTATTAGCTTCCCAGAACAAACAAATTTCTATAGAAAATATTCAGAAAACCGTGGCTGATTTTTATCGCATTAAGGTTTCTGATCTGCTTTCCAAGAAACGAACTCGTATTATTGCCCGCCCCAGGCAAATAGCAATGTCACTAGCACGAGAGTTAACACAATTTAGTTTACCGGAAATTGGCTCGGCATTTGGCGGGCGCGATCACACTACCGTCATGTATGCATGCAAAACAATTGAGGGCTTGCGAAATCTGGATTCGGCATTAAATACAGATTTTAATCTGCTCAATCAAACATTGCGGAATTAATAATCTTGTTAGCTCCAGACCTACAATTTGTGCAGAACCCTTAAATTACAAGCCACAAAAAAATTGTACGCAATGTTTGTTCCATACTTAACGGCACATGCCCACATATTTTTACATATGTTAACTCTATAGATCAACATAACAAAAGTGGGTTATGCACCGTATAAGTTGACGGTTATTATTATTATTGTTAAGGATATATAAGAATGTTAATTGAAAAAATAGATAAGTCGGCTTTACTCAAGCCGCTGCAAACCGTTATTGGAATTATAGAGCGCAAACAACCATTGCCAATTCTATCCAACATCTTGATAGAAAAAACTGGCACACTCTTTCGCTTCGTAGCGACCGACCTTGAAATTCAGATTTCTACGCAATTTACGGATGCTACACAAAAATCGCCTGATGCATCAATTACGGTTGCGGCAAAGAAATTGCAGGACATCCTCAGGGCGATACCCGATGAAAGCAAAATAACATTAGAAATAAAAGACAATCGCCTTATTGTAAAAGTAAATAAAAGCAGATTCAACTTACAAACGCTACCAGCCAATGATTTTCCCAAAGTACTTGAGAAAACAGAATACTCGGACCGAATACAAATCGCGCAAAACCAAATAAAAAAATTATTAAACATGGTTCAATATGCCATGGCACAGCAAGATATTCGATACTATTTGAATGGCGTTTTGCTGGTCATAGACGGGGAGTATTTAAAGCTGATTGCGACAGACGGGCACCGCCTTGCATTTATCAGCACAAAGCTGGCCACAACACACAGCAAAAGAGAGGTAATATTGCCCAGGAAAACAGTAAACGAACTGGTAAAACTATTGGCTGACTCTGAAGAAAAATTAACTTTTGAATTATCGGAAAATCAAGTCCGGATAACATTCTCTGACATTACCTTAACCTCAAAAGTAATCGATGGAAAATTTCCGGACTATGATAGGGTTGTACCCAACCACTCCAATCATCTTACGCTAGACAGGATAATTATTTTGCAAGCACTGCAACGCGCAGCTATTTTATCCAATGAAAAATTCAGGGGAGTGAGGTTTGTTCTGACCGAAAAGAATTTGCGTATAGTGAGCAACAACAGTGAACAGGAAGAAGCGCAGGAGGACATGGAAACCGATTATCACGGCGAAGCGCTGGATATCGGCTTTAACGTTAATTATTTGCTGGACGGATTGAACAACGCCACATCAGAAACCATAACCTTTTCATTTGGTGATCCCAATAGCAGCATATTGATAACCGTACCAGGGAATGATGAATTTAAATATGTTGTGATGCCAATGCGAATCTAGATAATTGAACATTAGATTTATCATGCTACGAAACCAGAAAAAAGAAAATTATGAGCGAATATAATTCGACCAGTATCAAAGTCCTTAAAGGGTTGGATGCAGTTAGAAAGCGTCCGGGCATGTATATAGGCGACACCAACGACGGCAGCGGTTTGCATCACATGGTATTCGAGGCCGTGGATAATGCCGTGGACGAAGCTCTGGCAGGGCATTGCAATGAAATCTCCGTTACTATCCACCCAGATAATGCCATTAGCGTAATTGATAATGGGCGCGGAATACCGACAGATATACACAAGGAAGAAAATCGCTCGGCCGCTGAAGTAATTATGACCGTGTTACATGCTGGTGGAAAATTCGACGGCAACTCATATAAAGTTTCAGGCGGTTTACATGGAGTGGGTGTTTCGGTGGTCAATGCTCTATCGGAGTGGCTACGCTTAACCATACGCAGAGACGGCAAGGTTCACTTCATGGAGTTTCATCTGGGAGAGCCGGTAGCCCCGCTCAAAGTAGTGGGACAGACCGATAAACGTGGCACAGAAGTACATTTTCTACCCAGCAAGGAAATTTTCGGTTTGGTCGAATTCCATTTTGATTTGCTGGCCAAGCGCTTGCGGGAGTTGTCCTTTCTTAACAATGGCGTGAAAATTTCACTGATTGATAAACGGAACAACAAGGAAGAACATTTTGCCTTTACCGGCGGGGTAAAGGGTTTTGTCGAATACATGAATAGAAATAAAAACGTTTTGCATCCCAATGTATTTCACACATGCATAGAAAAGGACGGAATTACTGCCGAAATCGCCATGCAATGGAACGACTCCTATCAGGATACCGTACAGTGTTTCACCAATAACATTCCTCAGCGAGACGGGGGAACAC
The DNA here is from genome assembly GCA_031427575.1 of Gallionellaceae bacterium. Lineage (GTDB taxonomy): Bacteria > Pseudomonadota > Gammaproteobacteria > Burkholderiales > Gallionellaceae > Nitrotoga. Next base: position 827 of record JANPNS010000119.1, on the reverse strand, counting down.
ATTTAACAGCATTGCGAACGGCAATGACACGCACCCTGAATCAATATATCGAGGCTGAGGACTTGGCCAAAAAAGCCAAAGTAGAAACAACGGGCGACGATATGCGCGAAGGCTTGGTGGCAGTGCTTTCGGTAAAGCTTCCCGATCCCAAGTTTTCATCGCAAACCAAAGACAAGCTGGTTTCCTCTGAAATTCGTCCGGTTGTTGAAGAGGTGGTCAGCCAGCAATTGATGGGCTATTTACTGGAAAAACCGAATGATGCCAAAGTAATTGTAGGCAAAATTATTGATGCGGCACGGGCTAGAGAGGCGGCACGCAAAGCACGTGAGCTGACGCGCCGCAAAGGCGTACTGGATGGCATGGCGCCGCAGGCGTGATGATGGTCCCGATTCCCAGGGCAGGCAGGCTCCGGGCCGTTGACGGGCGGGACGCGGCGGCGGCCGTTCCGCTCATCGAGTCGGTGAACATCGCCATCCGACCGGGCAGCACGTTGATCCCCCTTCCCGAGGGAGACCAGTATCTGGGCTTCATTTTCGCGAAGGGTGACTCGCCGGGTCGGGTGGAGGCGGCGCTGCGGACCGCACACGCACTACTGCGGTTCGAACTCGACTAGATTCCGAGGGCTTTTTCGAGCGGGGCCAACTGCCCCGCGGTCGGTTCCGCTCAGCAGAACCACGCTTCTGTCAATCCCGGCACGGGCCTTCCCGGCTGCGGTGCGACATCAACCACGACGTCACGGCCCGTCAACGCTCGCAGGGCGGAGCGCTTGACCTCCGTGAACGTCGCGAGTCCTGAGGGGCCATTGCCACCCACGCCCACAAGAGCGG
>JANPNS010000118.1:0-3423 GCA_031427575.1 Gallionellaceae bacterium | reverse complement strand
ATCGTTCCCACGCTCTGCGTGGGAATGCAGCTTTGTGCCGCTCCTGCGACACAGGACGCGGAGCGTCCACAGAGGCGTTCCCACGCGGAGCGTGGGAACGATGCACCCCTAGTGGTTGTGGGTGACAACAGGATAGGCAAGGGAACAACCATCAACTAAAGCGAGTAGTTCGTAGTGCGGAAAGTAATAAAACGCAGAAGCGATTCTGCGTTTTTTTGTTGTGCTCTCTGCTGTAGTATTTAGCACGTCTGTTTCAAATTCTTAACAGGAATTTGCTGCGGAGCGGCATTGTGCACAACATCACATAGCTCAGGCAGTTGTCAGTTATTGCCAAGCCCCCACACGGTCAACCCATCCACTTACTCAATTCCACCACAATCATGTCCTAAAAATGGCGATTTGGCTGAATTATGGATTACTAAAATTGAGAATACGGGATTTTTATTTTAGGAACCTGAGACGGCATTTTCTATTATCTATATGTTTTAAAACTTATTTTTCTTTTTGATCAAGTTGAGTGCGAGCAATTTCAGTTGGTGAAATAGCCTCCTTAAGTCTGGCATAGAAACTGCTTATACTTTAGTACAAGGAGGTGTGCCATGAATATCTCAATGAATATGAACGGCCAGGAAGTTGATGGAGATGCGTCGTTGGAAGAGGGATACAGTGAAGAAGTTATGTATGCTGGATGGAATCCCGATATTTCTCTTCTTCTTTGTCAACAGCAATCGCGTGTTTTAGCTGAAGAGCAGATGTCGCTGTCACCCGATCTCGCCCTGGAAGACGCAGGTTTATTTTTGCAAAAGATGTACGCTTGCCAGTGTTGACAATGCCTGGAGATGCCATTTAGCCCAGCCTGGTGGTTTCTCGCTTGCGCTAGAGGGCACACAGTCAGAGTAGTTGGTTGCTGATTTTTATCCAAAACGCTGGAAGGCGTTTGATGGTGTAACAGGTAACCTGGCAACAGACAGGAGAAATTAAACCTGCTCACAGCGTTACACCCTCTAGTTTATTACCTTCGCTTATCATTACTTCAGAATTACCACGCCACCATTCTCATTTCACGGAGCATAGGCTCAGCGCAGGTTGTGCTGACTGCCACTATCCACTATGCTTGCCGTTGGTCAAACTTGAATGCAGGTCAATATGCCGGTCAGTATTAAAACCCATCAGGAAATTAAAAAAATGCGCATCTCTGGTCGCTTGGCCAGCGAAGTGTTGGACTACATCACACCATTTGTACAGGCGGGCATTACGACTGGTGAGATAGACAGGCTGTGCCACGACTATATGGTGAATGTGCAACAGACTGTCCCCGCGCCACTCAATTACTCACCGCCGGGGCATATCCCCTATCCGAAATCAATTTGTACCTCAATCAACCACCAGGTATGCCATGGTGTGCCGGGCGACAAGATACTCAAAAGCGGCGATATTCTCAATATTGACATCACCACTATCAAGGACGGATACCATGGTGATACCAGCCGCATGTTTTGCGTTGGAGAGCCGTCTATCCAGGCTCGGCGCTTGTGCGACACCACTTATCAGTCAATGTGGCGCGGCATTCGGGCGGTTAGACCCGGCGCGCATCTGGGCGATATCGGTTATATCATTCAGAGCTTTGCTGAAGGGCAGGGCTATAGCGTAGTGCGCGAATTTTGCGGTCACGGCATAGGAAAAAATTTTCACGAGGAACCACAGGTGTTGCACTATGGCAAGCCCAGAACCGGCATGAAACTGGAAGCAGGTATGATTTTCACGATCGAGCCGATGATCAATGCCGGCAAGGCTGCCATCAGCCAACTCAGTGACGGCTGGACCATCGTCACCAAGGACCATAGTCTGTCGGCACAATGGGAACACACTGTGCTGGTCACCGAAAATAGCTTTGAAGTGTTGACTCTATCTGACGGCTCTCCTCCTCCCCCCGTTTGAGTTACTGTGCACAGCGCCGCTGAAATCCGTCTAAGCCTGCATCGGGCACGCTTGTCTCTGCACCAGAATTTTGAACATCACGCGCAACCGGCGCGCCTGCTGCACAACCATGCCCGGCAGGTAGATAAACATTTACGTGCAGCATGGAAATTGCTGGCCATGCCGTCACAATTGGCTCTGGTAGCAGTGGGTGGTTATGGGCGCGGCGAGTTGTACCCAAAATCTGACATTGATCTGCTTATCCTGTTGGTCGCAGAACCGGATGCCGTATTGCAGCAACGCTTACAGGAGCTGGTCAGCACATTGTGGGACATCGGCCTGGAAGTCGGTCACAGCATGCGCACTGTGGTGCAGTGCGTGGCGGAATCAGTTGATGTGACGGTGCAAACCAATCTGCTGGAAGCCAGATTGATTACCGGTGCGACACCATTGTTTGATGAGATGCGCAACGCGCTGACACAACATCTCGACCATCGCGATTTTTATCTGGCCAAGCAGAAAGAGCAAACGCAACGTCATGCGCGCTTTCTCGACACGGACTACAACCTCGAACCAAATCTGAAGGAAAGTCCCGGCGGCTTGCGCGATTTGCAGACTGTGCTGTGGATCAGCCGTGCCAGTGGCCTGGGTACTACGTGGCACGAGTTAGCCAAGGCCAACATGATTACCGAGCCGGAGTCGCGTGCGATTGCACGTCATGAAAGGCTGCTGCAAACCCTGCGTATCCGCCTGCACTATATTGCCAAACGGCGTGAAGATCGCATCCTGTTTGAATACCAGACTGAGTTGGCGCAACAGATGAACATCGCTGCCACCAGCGCGCGCCGCGCCAGCGAACACCTGATGCAGCGCTACTACCGCACCAAACAGGCAGTGCTGCAACTCAACGCCGTGCTGTTGCAAAATATGCGGGCGCATTTATTTCTGGAGTCCGGCGCAACAAAACCGTTGAATGGGCGCTTCATCGAACGCGATGATTTGCTGGAGGCGCGGGATGAAGCGCTGTTCGAACACGAGCCGTCGGCCATTCTGGAAAGTTTTTTGCTGCTGCAACAACACCCCCATCTGACTGGTTTTTCTGCTCCCACCTCGCGTGCATTATGGCGCGTACATCACAAAGTAGATGCGGCATTTCGGCGCGCTCCGCACAACCGTACTCTCTTCATGTCTATCCTGCGCCAACCGCAAGGAATAGTTCACACCCTGCGCCGCATGAATCAGTATGGCATTCTCGGACGTTACATCCCCGCCTTCGGACGCATCGTTGGGCAGATGCAGGATCGATTACCGCCCGGTGCATGAATACACGCTCACCGACGATGTGGAGTATATCAAACCGAAGAAGCGGGTTTATTGAGGGCGAACGAATGCCGGTAGTCTTTCGCGAGGGCGGCTACCGCTTTCACTTCTTTTCGAATGAGGGTGACCCGCGTGAGCCGGTTCATATCCATATTTCCAGCGCGGGGGCCAAAGCAAAGTTCTGGC
>JANPNS010000117.1:0-3201 GCA_031427575.1 Gallionellaceae bacterium | reverse complement strand
GCCTACATTTACGACAATTCAGTGGACAACGCCCCTGCACGGCTGCTGTTTCGTACTGCCGATGGCAAACTCATCAAGCACTATGGCGACATCAATCCATGGGCATTAGAAATTCTGCGTGAAATTGATTCGGAATCAATTCACAAGGATGGTAGCTGATATCGCGATCACCAACCAAACTGGATTCTATCGACGGAAAAGCATTGCAGGAGATAAAGAATGAAATCGAAGAAGCCCTTGACTGATAAAGAGCTGGAAGCCTGGGAAAACAGCCGGGATATGGGGGCTGAATTACTGGAGTCTGTGCGCCAGATGGTTGCCAAAAAAGGCCGTGTTGTCATGTCACCTGTCATATCCGCACGAAAAAAATCGGGACTGTCGCAAACCGAGTTCGCCAAGCTGCTCGGCGTGTCTGTGCGGACGCTACAGGAGTGGGAACAAGGTCGCCGCCAGCCCAGCGGTGCGGCCAAGACCCTCATCGCCATCGCCGAACGCAGACCTGAGGTTCTTAGGGACGCCGTTGCATACCCTCTTAAACTCGACTCAATATTGTCTTGATTGAGGGGTCCACTTTAGTTTGACTTAATCAAAAAAACCAGTTAGCTTATATTTACTCGGCAAACTTACTGAAAGGTAAGGGCGCAAAGTCACCGGCCTAAGGGAAACTAGGGTAGCGGGACCGCCACGTGGATGTTCGTCCGTGTGCAAAATCGCTTGCCCTTCCTGCAGCGGCCCCCAGACATCGAGTACGGTAACGCCGTGAAAAGGCGCGCCAGTCAGTTCCTGAGAAGCTTTGCTCTACATTAGCCCCTTGAGATCAGAATATGCGCTACCAAGGACGAATCACAAATTGGAACGATGATAAAGGCTACGGATTTGTCACGCCGAATGGCGGTGGCGAGAAAGCATTCGTTCACATTACGGCTTTTTCAAATAGTCACCGCCGTCCTACCGAAAGCGACTTAATTACATACGAATTGGCAACAGACCAGCAGCATCGCCTTCAGGCAGGAAGCATCAGGTTTGTTGGCGATCCAAACTCCTCATCTGCGCCATCAGGCAATAAATCCGTTGGGGCAATCTTTGCGACACTTTTTTGCTGCTTTGTCGTAACCGTATCTATCATTGGCAAACTTTCATTTGCCGTGCCTTTTCTTTACGCCATGGCAAGTACTATTACCTTCATGGTCTACGCATTCGACAAGGCTGCTGCCTTCCAGAATCGTTGGAGAACGCAAGAGAGGACGCTGCATCTGCTTGGTTGGCGGCTGGCCTGGTGCACTTGTCGCACAGAGAATGCTTCGTCACAAATCAAAGAAAGAGGCTTTTCAATCCGCTTTCTGGATAACCGTCTTTTTAAATTGTTCCGTACTCGCATGGTTGCTAACAGAAACCGGCGTTTCATTTCTTTATGAAATTACTGGCATTCCATAAAGAGGTTAACTATTCATTCCGGTGAAGCAAAGCCGCTTCGCGCTTCCATCATATTCAACCCGGGACAATGTTGTATGTTCATACGCATAAGCTAGATTACGAGTCCCATTTCAATCCAATAGATATGCCATGTATCTTGACAGTGAGGATTTCCAGACAGTTTGGCGACTTGCTCACAAATGGGTAAATGCAGACCCAAAAAAAAGCGATATCAACGCACTATCTCCCGCGCTGATGCAGGCAATCCATCGGCTCCTATCTGCCATCGTGATTCGTGACATCGTAGCACGGATAAAAAGGATATCCATCCTCGACGATGATTCCATCGGCACGGTTATTTTCGACTCCCTCCATCACCTCAAAATCAATACCTGCCTGAGAAAAGACGAATTTGACAAAGACTATCTGGATTCCATTTATGTGAAGCGTAGTGAAGTATTGAACTGGTGTGATAAAGAACGGATTGCGCCGCCTTTATGGGTGCCAAAGAACCCACCCATCGAGCAAAAAGTCCAGCAAGCGCTGCAAGTAGATGGAACGATTGATTCAGAATCCAGTATTACATCAGATACCGAAGCACTCCAGCTTCAGCAGAGGGAAGCAGCCTATGCCCGCCATCAGCCAACTGAAAACCTCAAACAAAATTGCATCCGTTATTGGCTACAACATCGGAACTATAGCAACAACAAAGCTGCAGAGAAATTCTACGAGGCTCTCCCACCAGAAATGAAAAAACTATTGTCCGCATCCAATGCTGCCCGCACCTTGGCACAAGCTATTTCAGAGTACAGAAACCGGGAAAAACTTATAAAGCAGGGCAAGATTCCACACTGGTTAGCGAATTTCAATCCTGAAAATTTCCCGTCCTAATACCGTCTGCGCGCAGACGGTATGCTCTGAAACCCGCACCAATGCATTGACTCATCGCAGACGATATACGTTTGCGCGCAGCCGCAATTCCCAATCAATATAAGTCTGCTGATACTACCTCCAGTTTCATCACTTACTGGAGGCAATCATGCACGATCACTTACTCACCACCAGACAGGCCGCACCTGTCCTGGGTGTCAGCGTTGCCTTCCTGGAACGCGACCGCTGGGCAGGCGCACGCGTGCCCTTCATCAAAATAGGCGCTCGTGCAGTTCGCTATCGTTTGAGCGATCTGCACGCCTATATCGAATCGTGCCTCAGAGAATCCACCAGCCAATACTGAGGTGTGACATGCACACGTCAGTACCCAGTAAAAACGGACTGGTTTCCCCCGGCGATAACAACAAACGGGAGGAAGCGCGCGCGATTCGCGTAGCCGGCCACGGCGGAGCAGATCGCGCGTGCGCCCCCCGCGCCCCCGTTCTAACAGTGGGGGAAAGTCCCAAGAACAAGAGCATCGTGGATTGGTGCTCGGCTACATGGAAGCCGGAGCCTGGCGAGGTTTTATCTTTGAATGTCCATTCTTTGCTGGTCCGGGCCATGGGTGATGTATTTGGTATCGAAGTTCCGGGAATCCTGGGTTACGAAACAGGGATCAAGTTTTCCAAGCTCAGTTATGGAAGTTTGGTGCAGGTAGGTCGGTTGGACTATGGCGGCGACCGGCACCAAGGCCGTGCCCGGCTGGAGCCTCGGGGGTGTCGTTGCCCTCGGCGTCTTTTAAAAACGGTGGCCCCCAGGCGCGGGTGTCGTCGCCTGTCTGTGGCCGCTCAATTTTGATAACGCGTGCACTCGCAGCAGCTCGTCGAGGCCCTCGCCGTACTCCGGGGTCTGGATCTC